>CAZTTW010000006.1:0-22099 GCA_964616265.1 uncultured Myxococcales bacterium
TCAGTAAGTTCGTGCGTCCCGGCTTCTACCGCGCCGACGTGAGCGGCGCCGCGAAGGCCTCGGGAACGGTGCCTCTCGTGGTGGCGTTTACCAACACGTCGGACGGCACGGTGGCCATCGTCGTGGTGAATGGCGGCGGCGCCGCGCAGGTTTCCTTCTTCGTCTCGGGCAAGGGCTGGCCGGCGTCGGTCACCCCGTATGTCACGACTTCGAGCTCCAAGCTCGCTGCCGGGACGGCCATCGCTGTCACGGGAGGACGATTCAGCGCTTCCCTCGAGGCACAGTCGGTCACGACGTTCGTCGGTAAACCGTAACCTTGCCGAGAGCTGCGGTTCAGCCTCCGAGCTGGACCGCTTGGCGCAGCCACGTGTCGGTGGTGGCAGCCTCGACCAGAAAGTCGGCGACATCGGCGCGCGTGATCGAGCCTGGGACTTTCTGGATGCTGGAAGTTTTCACGCTGTGCTTGCGGGCCGGACCGTTGGTCAGGCGAGAAGGGCGTGCGATCACCCAATCGAGGCCGCTCTCCATGACAAGCTTTTCCTGGCGCTCGTGATCTTGGAAGGGCGCCTTGAGGAGAAAGCCAATCACCAGGGCGTCCATGAGAAAATTGGCAAGCTTACGGCTGTCGCCCACGCCCAGGGCGCTGAGCACGACCAAGCGCTTGACGCCGCTGGCTTTCATCGCGTCGATGGTGTACGCGGTGCCCTGCGAAAAGTAGGTGGGGTTGTCGCGGAAACCTTTCAGCGACGTCGACGAGGCGGTAATGATCACGCCGTCGTGATCGGGCACAGCCGTCGCAACGGATTGCTGGTTGTGAAAGTCGCCGCTGACCCGTGCCAGGCCAGAATGCTCCAGCGCCAGCTTTTCCGGGTGGCGTGCAAATGCCGTGACCGAGTGTCCGTGATCCAGCGCCGCCTTGACGACCAAAGCACCCGTTCCTTGCGAAGCACCAAGCACCAAGAGTTTCATCGTCCTTGCCTCCTTCCCGCCGTTCCTTGAGCCTATGTCTTCAGCGCGGAGGGTGCCAGGGCTTTCCTCCGCGCCCGATTGCGTTCCGGCACGGCTCGATTAGCTTTCAGGCATGTCCGTCGGGATCCGTGTCGCTGCACCGCCAAGCAAGCCGGTGATGATCTACGATGGTGACTGCGACTTTTGTTGGCAGTGGGTTCGTCGCTGGCAGCAGTCGACCGGGTCGGCCATCGACTACCTGCCGTCGCAAGATGCGAGCATCGCCAGTCGCTTTCCCGAAATCACCCAAGAGCAATTCGATGCCTCGGTTCAGCTCGTCGAAAGCGACGGACAAGTCTACGGAGGGTCGCAGGCCGTCTTTCGGGCGCTGGCGACCAATCCTCGACACCGCTTGCCCAATCGTATCTACGAGACTTCGACATTATTTGCGAAGACCACCGAAGCCGCTTATCGCGTGGTCAGCAACCATCGCAATTTGTTTCTGCGCTTGACCCGCTGGTTGTGGGGCAGTCAGGTCGATCGGCCGGCGCATGTACTGTCGCGCTGGATCTTCTTGCGTCTGCTGGGGCTGATTTACTTGGCGGCGTTCCTTTCGTTGTGGTCGCAAATCGATGGACTGGTCGGCCACGACGGTATCCTGCCCGTGGAGCGATTCATGGCGGCACTTCGCCAGCAATACGATGCCGGCGGCATTGGCTTGGACCGTTTCCGCTTGGTGCCGACGCTGGCCTGGTTTAGCGCTTCGGACGGCTTTCTTCATTGGCAGTGTGCTGCCGGTGCCGTGCTGTCGGTGCTGCTCGTCGTGGACATTGCCCCGGCACCTTGCCTGGCCCTGCTCTGGCTGCTCTACCTTTCCTTGGCTACGGTCACACGCGTCTTTCTCGGCTTTCAATGGGACAACCTCTTGCTGGAAGTGGGCTTCTTGGCGATCTTTTTTGCGCCGTGGCGGTTGTGGCCACGCCGCTTGCAGGCCCCACCACCGCGCTTGGCGGTGATGTTGCTGCAGATGCTGCTTTTCAAGCTGATGTTCTCGTCGGGTTGCGTGAAGCTGGCCAGCGGCGATGCTAGCTGGCGAAACCTGACAGCACTCTCCTTCCACTTCCAGACCCAGCCCCTACCTACATGGCTGGCCTGGTACGCGAACCGGTTGCCGATGTGGCTGCAAAAAATCGCGTGCGCGGGCATGTTCGCCATCGAGCTGCTCGCGCCATTTCTCGTCTTTGCCCCGCGGCGGCCGCGCGTTTGGGGGTGTGGGCTGTTGGCCTTGCTGCAAGTTCTGATTCTGCTGACTGGAAACTACGCTTTCTTCAATGGGCTGACACTGGCCCTGATCGTGGCCGTGCTGGACGATTGGACCTTGAACCGGATGTTACCCCGTCGATTTTCTCAACGACTATCGCGCTGGCTGGGGAATGGCCGCGCTCCTGGATTGGCGGGGTGGCAGCGGCGTGCCACGGTGCTGGTGGCGCTGGTGGTCGCGCCCATCTCACTCATGCAAATCAGCTTCAGTTGGGGAGCGAACTACCGTTGGCTGGCGCCGACCCTAGCAGCCGAGGCCTGGCTGCAGCCCTTCCGCACGGTGAGTGGCTACGGCCTATTTGCCGTGATGACCACCGAGCGTCGGGAAATCGTCGTTGAGGGCAGCGACGACGGCGTAACCTGGCTGCCCTACGAATTTCCGGACAAGCCCGGCGACGTCGAACGCCGGCCGACCTTCGTGGCGCCCCATCAGCCACGCTTGGATTGGCAGATGTGGTTCGCCGCCCTCGGCGGCTACCGCGAGAATGTCTGGTTTGTGCACTTCTGCCTGCGGCTATTGCAGGGCTCGCAGCAGGTTCTGGCGCTGCTCGAAACGAATCCCTTTCCCGGGCACGCGCCCAAACACGTGCGTGCCCAGCTCTACCGCTACGACTTCACAGAAGCCGCCGAGCGGCGCGCGACGGGCGCTTGGTGGCGCCGCGAACGCATCGGCAGCTACCTGCCGTCCGTCGCGCTCTCGGACTTTGGACTGTGATCGTCCGTGCTACTGGCACGCGCTCGCGACTGGCACCGTGCAGATGCCGGCGGTGCCTCCACCCGAGATCACACAACGGGCCGGAGTAAGACAAAGGGGGCCCACTTGCGTATCACACGCAGCCCCGTCGGCAGCTCGCGGAACGCAGGTGGCGGTGGTGTCTGTCGCGGCGGCGGGAGCGGAGGCGGTGAAACAGTCGGCGCCGATGCAGGCGGCTCGCGATCCGTCCGCAAGCGTTCCGCAGGCGCCGGATGCCGGCACGTACGAGATTTGTTGGCACGTCTTGCTTCCCGACGGCCCCAAGCAGGCAAGCCCCTGATTTCCTTCGCACGCCGGATTGGCGCTGCCTCCGCAGGCAGCTCCCAAGCTCGCCGCGGTTGTGGTGCACACGCCGGTCTTGGTCGCGGTCGCGCCCACGCAGCTGGAAAATGCCTGACAAGGGATATCGGTGGTGCAGGTGGAATCTCCGAGGGACAAGCGATCGCGACAAATCAGGGCGCCCGTCGACTCCGTCTTGCATGTCTGTCCGGGAGCACAACCCGAGGTCTCGCAGGAGGCTCCGTCGAGCGGCTCGTCCGCGCACAAGCCGCACGAGGCATTCTTGGTTCCGGCACAAAACCGGGATGCGCATTGCCCGGGCACGGCACAGCTTTGTCCGTTGGGGCGATTGCCAGCTGGCGCACAGTCGGGCGGCGGATTGGCATTGCCATCGAAGAGATCCGAGCACGACCAAGTGCCGTATTCGGTCGCGCACTTTTCCAGCTGAGACACAGTGGTACCGCTTCCGGGTGCGTTGGCGTTGTTGAGGCAGGCCAGATGTTGCCGAGCCAGGCAGGTCGTCATATCACCATAGGTACTTAGGATGAACACGCCATCCTGATAAATGGGCGTTCCAGACGTCCCGAGCGCCGTATTCGTGCAGGATTGTCGCCGCTCGCACTGGGCCTTCGCGAGAATCGAGCACGCCTGGTCCAGGGAATCGCCACTGCCGCCGCAATTCGGCAAGAGGACCAGCACTGGTAGCAGCAGCGCGCCTGCAGAAAGAGCAATGGCACACGTTTTCGCCGTCGGGTTAGTCAATTGTTGCACGGTAGTCTCCTCGATAGTGGTCAAGAGTTCCGGCAGGGATGCCGGTACCCCGTCAGACGCAACCCAGCGCGAAATGGTTCCCGCTCGTTGAGGAATCCGACCCTGAGTTCGGTGGCGATGCGTCGTTTACAGTGGACGACGCCAATGTCCAACCTATACTTTCGCGCACCATGACCAACAACATCTCCGATCTAGAAGCAATGGTTCGCGACTTCGTCTCGCGCGTGCAACTCGCGGTTACGGCCGAGGCCGCCGCTCGCGTCCGATCCGCGATTGCGTCCACTTTTGCCGGCACGCCCCAGCCAAGTGTCCACCGACAAGCAATCGCGAAGGCACCGAAGCCGACCGGAGCCGCTCCTGTTAAACGCAAACTCCAGCTCAGCCCGGCGGCATTGGCGGCCCGCAAAATTCAAGGACAGTACATGGGCCTCCTCCGAGGCCTGTCTCAAGCCAACAAAGAACGGGTCAAGAAGCACGCCAAGGAAAATGGCGTCTCCGCTGCCGTCAAGTTCGGCAAAACCTTGAAGTAACGGCCTTCGAGGTCGACCGCGCCCGGCTCGCGGCGCGCGCAGTTCGCTATGCGAGCCACACAAAGTGATTACGGTACTGCCGGTGGTACGGCCCCGGCAGCGCGCGTCGGCGCTCGCTCGCTCGGCGCATGCGCGAAGAAGCGTTTCTGCGCCCACAGGGCGACATTCACAAGTCCGATGAGCACGGGGACCTCCACGAGAGGACCAATGACGGCGGCGAAAGCTGCTCCGCTATGAATGCCGAAGCTCGCGATGGCGACCGCGATGGCCAGCTCGAAATTGTTCGACGCCGCTGTGAACGAAAGCGTCGCAGTCTGCTGGTAGTCGGCGCCCACGCGCTTGCCCATGAAGAACGACACCGCAAACATGAGCACGAAGTAGAGGAGGAGCGGAATCGCGATGCGAAGCACGTCGAGCGGAAGCTGCACGATGGTCTCGCCCTTGAGGGAAAACATCACCACAATGGTGAACAGCAGCGAAACCAGCGTGATTGGCCCGATTCGCGGTACGAAGCTCGACTCGTACCAAGTCCGGCCCTTCGCCCTGACCAGGAATCGCCGTGTGAGAAATCCGGCGGCAAACGGCACGCCCAGGTAGATGGCAACGCTCTTGGCAATGTCAGCGATACCGATGTTGATAGAGGCGCCTTGAATTCCAAGCCACCGTGGCAAGAGGGTCGCGAAGAAGTACGCGTAGACCGAGAAGAAGAGGACCTGGAAGATAGAATTGAGCGCGACCAAGCCGGCACAGTACTCGGCATCGCCCCTGGCGAGGTCGTTCCACACGATGACCATGGCAATGCAACGGGCGAGGCCAATGAGGATGAGGCCGAGCATGTACTCGGGCTTGTCGTGCAAAAAGACGACAGCGAGCCCGAACATCAAGAACGGGCCGATGATCCAGTTTTGCACCAGCGAAAGCAGGAGGACGCGTTTGTTCTGGAAGACCTTGCCGACTTCCTCGTAGCGAACCTTGGCCAGCGGCGGGAACATCATGAGGATGAGACCAAGCGCGATGGGAATCGAGGTCGTGCCCACGCTCATCCGGTTGAGCGCGGTCGTGAATCCTGGCGCCGTAAAGCCAAGAAAGATCCCAAGCCCCATGGCGAGGAAGATCCACAGCGTCAGGTAACGGTCGAGAAAGGACAGCCTGCCGGCAACCTCGGTCTTTCCGTCATCGTTTTTCAACGATGTTTCGGTTCCACCATGAGTCATTAGAGCCCTCCTACCAGGGCCTTCAGGCGCCGGAGCGTCCGCGGCTCGATGCAGTAGTTGGCACGCGGGCCGTCCACCTCGCCTCGGATCAGACCGACGTCTTTGAGCACCTTCAAATGTTGCGATACGGTAGATTGTGCGAGCGGCAATGCCTCGACGATATCCCCACAAATGCAAGCATCCTGCCGCGCCAGCAGACGCAGGATCTTCACGCGCGCCGGGTGCCCCACAGCTTTCGCAAGAGCTGCCATTTCCTCGTCTGCCTCGTCGCCTTCGACGGGACGATGGTCGGTCTCTCTGTTCGCAGGAGGGCAACACGAATCGGCAGCGGACCTCGTTTTATTCATCGTAATTATACGATAACAAGCGGGAGAAGCCTCGTCAATGCAGCGTCCCTGACGACAAAGAACGGAGTCGCTCCGTTCGCTGCCCAAGCTAGCCCACGCGACTTAGCTTGCTGTCGATGTACGCTTGCATGCTCTCGGCGATATGGCCGACATGGGGCTCCTGCAGCATACTGGAGTGCCCCGCCGGGATGTCGAAGGGGATGAAGCCCTGGGTGGTCTTGCCTTCCCAGCCGAGGTGCCGGTCCTGGAACAACTCCACGTACGGCGTGTCGTCGATGAGGGTGCCATCAAAGGCGCCGCTTTTCTGGGTCGCACGAAATAGCAGAACTTCGCCCTCGTACGGTTCCGGCACGACGTATTCCTTCTCGGCAAAGCGCAACACCACCCGCACCGGGATATCGGCTAGCAAGGACGGCAACTCCCACCCGCGGTCCAGATAGAGGCGATAGAGGCGCATCTTGGTTTGATTCAGCGCCTTGGCGAACTGTGAGCGCGCCTCGTAACGGACGACCCTGCCGATTTTGCGCGACGACTGTCTTAGAAGGTGAGCGACCTTTTCGGCTGGAGTCCGCTGGCGGTCTTGTTTGATGGCCGTCGAAAACCGCTTGAGCCGGGTGACCGTCATGCTCTTCGGCCGTGCCTTCACATGAGCGGCATCGATGAGGGCGACCATGGCAACCATTCGTCCGCCACGCTTGAAACGACGTGCGATTTCAAACGCGATGAACCCGCCGACACACAAACCGCTCAGAAGGAAAGGACCCTGCGGCTGAATACGCAGGATTTGCTCGCAGTAATAATCGGCGACGTCGGCGAGGTGCGAATGAAGCATGGGGAAAGCCACGCGGCTCTTCGGCTGCAGGCCGTAGACGGGATGCCCGCTATCGAGCTTCATCGCCAGCGTTCGGTACGGCAAGATTTCGCCTTCGCCGTCGTGGACAAAGAAGATCGGCGGCAGCTTTCCGCCCGCGCGCAAGAGCACGACACTATCGCGCTGATTGCTTGGGGGATCGCGTAGCAAGCGCGCGAGAGCCGCAACCGTAGGCTCCGTCAGAAGCGTCGAAAGTGGCAGCGCTTTGCCGAACTGTCTCTCGATCTCGACCATCAAGTTGACCGCCTGGAGCGAATCGCCGCCCACATCGAAAAAACTGTCTTCGACACCAACCGTGTCGGTATGCAGGAGGTTGCGCCAAATCGCCAACATCCGCTCCTCGGTTGCGTCGCGCGCCTTGACCTGGGTGCGCTCGCGAGCGAGATCGGCCTCGCTTGGCGCCGGCAAGGCGCGACGATCCACCTTCATGTTTACGTTCACCGGCAGAGCCTCGAGCACGACGAAGGCGCTCGGAACCATGTAGTCGGGCAGCCTTGCTTGCAGGAAGCGCCGCAGATCCGTCACGGTCGACTTCCTCGCCGGATCGAAAACCACGTAGGCGACCAATGACTTTTCCCCGTGGCGCTCGCGGGCTGCGACGACGGCTTCGCGAACGGTGTCCACGCGTCGCAAGGTTTGCTCGATCTCGGCGAGCTCGATACGCATGCCGCGCAGCTTGACTTGGAAGTCGCTACGGCCAAGCATCTCGACTTCGCCGCTTGCATCGTAGCGACCGATGTCGCCGGTGCGGTAGTAGCGCTCGCCATCGATGAAGATGAACTTCTCTTCCGTCAGCTCGGCCAGGTTCAGATAGCCACGGGCAAGCCCGGCGCCCCCGATGTAGATTTCGCCGGGAACACCGATGGGGACCAGACTGCGATTGCCATCGCAAATGCGGAGGATGACGTTGGCAAAGGGACGTCCCACCTGATTGCGCGTCACCGTGCGGTCGCGCGGGATTTCGTGGGTGCAGCCCATGCACGCGATTTCGCTGCAGCCGTAAATGACGAACAGCTCGGCCTTGCGAAAGGTTTTCTTCAGATCCTCCATCAGATCGGCGGAAACCATGTCGCCGCCCGAAGAAACGTGCCGGAGACCGTCCAGGCGGCCGACGTCGAGGCCCTGCTCGCGAACGTACGCAACGAGCTTTCGCAGCAGGCTCGGTGAAGCGTGCAGAACCGTGCTTTCTTCGAGCGTCGCCAGCAGTCGCCTGAAGTCGAGCACGTGATCCCGCGGAAGAACGATGAGGCGGCCGCCCGCGACGAGCGGCGACAAAAGCTCGAACATCGTGATGCTGAAGCTGAACCGTGCCATGGCCGGCTGGACGTCGGTTGGGCCGAAGCGGTAGCGATCTTTGGCGACGCAGATGTAATGGACCAGATTTGCGTGGGTCATCATCACGCCCTTGGGCTTGCCCGTGGTGCCGGATGTGTAGACGACGAACGCCACGTCATCGAGAGAAATTTCCCCGTCGGGAATCTCGGCTGGGTACCTATCGAGTGCGCGAGGGTGATGATCCGTACCAAAGCATTCGTCAATATCGAGCACCACCGCAGGGTTGCCGGAGGGCAGTCTGTGCAAGTGCGATTGCGTGAGCACGACAGCGGGCCTGACATCGTCGACGATGACCGCTTGCCTGTCCGGCGGGTAAGCCGGATCAATGGGGACGAAGGCACCGCCAGCTTTCAGGATGCCGAGCAAGCAGACAGCGATGTCGATACTCGGCTCGACACAGACCACGACCGGAGCTCCACCACGGATACCTTGCTGCCGTAGGTATTGAGCCAAGCGGCTGGAGCGGCCATCGAGATCACGGTAACTCAGGAAGGAGTCTTTGAAGGTGACCGCAATGGCGTTGGGCCGTTCACGGGCATGGCGTGAAATCTCGAAGAAGAGCGGGCGTTGCGGATACGCCTTGGCTGTCGGCCTCCAGTCGACGACGAGCTGGCGCACTTCCTCGGGTGTCAAGATTGGCAATTGTCCTATCGGACGGTCCGAGTCATTGCAGAGCCCTTCTGCCACACTCTCGAAGTGCCGAAGCAGTCGCGCAATCGTCTCGGGAGCAAACCGACTGGCGTTGTATGTCACAAAGCCCCTACCGACGGGGTGAACAAGCGACAAGTGCAGTTCGTGCTCGGCAAACAGGGATGGCGGATAACCTTCCGGGACAATGCCTCCGACGAGCGCAACGGTGACCTGCGGATGCGGGCCGCGCCTAGCGTGCGCATTCCACGGCCGAAGATTCTGTAGTTGACGGCCGACCTGGTCGGCGAGACCTTGTCCCGTTTCATGGGCACCAACTTCCACGGCAAGCGCTCGAATGCTACCGTCGTCGCGAAACACGCCAAGGGTTAACGTGGCCTGCTGCGAGTAGCGGTACAGCAGCGCTACGAATGCAGTCAAAACAAGCGTCCGGCCTTCCGGAGCGTTACTCAAACGAACCTGCAACGCTTCCGCAAATTCAAACGAAACGACCCTGGGTCTGTAGGCACCCCCGGGCACTCTGGGCATGTCGTAGGGCAGCGCAACCAGCTCGCAGGCATCACCATTGGCGAAAGGCAACACTTCCGGTGCCTGGATGCCCAGCAGCGCCGAAGACTGCACACCAAGCATTGCTGCTCTTTCGGCACGCTGTTCCGCCTGCTGTCCTGTCAAAGTTGCCATTTCAAACCGAGGCCCCTTCGTTTATGAGTTGCCGCGCTCTAAGACAAAGCGCAGCCGAACAGACAAAGCATTCTTGATGCCAAGTCTACGCTTTCGATTCGTCGGCAATCGGAGCCGAGAAGCTGAGCGCGCTGGAAATGATGGACGCCGTCCTGCCGAGGCTGGATTATAGGCTGTATGGTCTCGAATGGCTGACACCGCGACGGTAGAAAGAATCGCCGCCGGAAATGGCGTCATTTTGCAATGGAGCATCCGAAAGACGGGCTCGATTGTCGAAATATCGGTCAAGAAGGAAGCCGGCCCGGCGTGTGTCCTGCATTGGGGAGCGGTGCACGCGGGCAGCAGCGCCTGGCAAAGACCGCCCAAGACCGCGTGGCCATCCGGCTCGACGCCCAGCCCACAAGCCGTCGATACGCCCCTCGGTAGCGAGCCCGTCGCAATACGCTTGGAGGCCGAAGGTCGGTTCGGCTTTCTCGACTTTGTCTTGTTCGACCCGAGGACTTCCCGCTGGGACAGTAATCAGGGCCGCAACTATCGCCTTATCCTGCCGTCACGACCGCTCGTTCCTGCCCCAGCCATCGCGGCGCAAGCACTCGCGGGTGGCGAAACGGCATCGGCGACGACCCACTCTTTGGCTGACGGCTATGAGCTCGCAGTGGCGGTTCGCTCGTCGGAAACCGGCGTCACCCTCGCGCTCGCCACCGATGTGCCAGCGCCACTGTTCCTCTCCTGGGGCGTGGCGAGAAACGGACGAGAGTGGCTCTTGCCAACACGAGATCTCTGGCCGCCCGAAACGCGGCAGACGACGGAAGCCGCGGTGGAGACACCCTTCCAAGACAACAACGAATTGCGCACCCTGCGCGTCGATTTTCCGGGGCCGAAGGCGCCGCCCGCCTTGACCTTCGTCCTGCGCCAGCCAGACGCCGACAAATGGTGGAAAGATCGCGGACGCAATTTCTACGTGGCTCTCGCGGCGCCGTGCCTTGGAAGCCTGCCAGACGACGCAAGCCTGACGGCGATCGCCGCCGAGATTGTCGACCACGAAATTAGCCCAGGATCGTGGACGCTCATGCACCGATTCAATTTGGCCTGGGAGCTTCTGGATCGCGTGCCGAACGACAACGTTGCCGGGCTGGCCCTTCTCTTTGTTTGGCTACGCTTTTCGGCCATTCGTCAGCTCGACTGGCAGCGCAACTACAACACCCAGCCGCGCGAGTTGGCCCACGCCCAGGACCGCCTGACCTTGAAGTTGGCCGAGCGATTCGCGCGTTCCGACGAAAAAGCACGGCCACTCGTGCGCATGCTAGCGACCACGCTTGGGCGCGGCGGCGACGGACAGCGCGTGCGCGACGGCATTCTGGAGATCATGCATCGCCACCACGTCAAGGAGGTGGCAGGGCATTTTCTCGAAGAGTGGCACCAAAAACTGCACAACAACACGACCCCCGACGATGTGGTGGTGTGCGAGGCCTATCTCGAATTTCTCCGCCACAATGGCGACCCCTCCGTGTTCTACAAAACGTGCGAAGCCGCCGGCGTGAGCCGCGAGCGCTTGCGCAGCTTCGAACGCCCTATCCGCAGCCATCCCGATTTCATTCCCCACCTCCGCGATGCCCTACTGCATGATTTCGGTGAGTTCCTGAGCATTCTTCGCCAAGTTCATTCGGCCAACGACCTTGGCACCTCGCTACAGGCGGCCCGCGAATTTCTCGACGGGCCGACCCGGCAACTGCTCGATGGCATCTGGCGCGGCCGCGACGATGGCCGGGCACGCGATTGGCTGTTTCAGTCCATCACGCAGGCACGGGAGATTCTAGCCGCACAGCTCGATACGCCGCGCGCAGGACTGCGCGAGCTCCTGTACCTCGACCTGGCACTCGAAGACCAGCTTCGCAGTCTGGTCGAGCGCAACTTGCACGAGTCGCTGTCCCTCGACGAATTGCTCGAATGGACGACGCTCGCGCTACGCAACGTGGTCTGTATTTGGAAGAGCGAGGAGCTCACGCTGTGCCTGCGGCATTTGAAGCGCATGCTGACGCTTCCACGCGGTGGTCACGAATGGTCGTTGCACGCGCAGGCGGTGCTCGAGCGTCTTCGCCGCGAATTGGTCGGCATCACGGATGCCAACGGGCATTTGTTGCAGCCAATCGCCGAGTATTTAGGGGCGGCATTCGGAGCGGCGCCATGGACGATACAGTTGTTCTCGGAAGAGGTGTTGCGCGGACACTTCGAGGTCGCGGCTTCGGCGCTGATGCGAAAGCTCGACGAATCTCTACGGCAGATAGCCAAGCTTGGTCCTTGGCAGGTAGTCAGCCGCGGATCAGGCCAGGCGGAGGGAATGGTACAGAACTGTGACTCGTTGTCGGAGGTTCAGGGCAAGGTATTCGACGTCAGCACGATTCTGATGACTGGGCGGATTTCGGGCGAAGAAGATATTCCGGCCGGTGTCGTGGCGGTGTTGACAGAGTCGACGGTGGATCTCATGGCCCATATTGCGGTAAGAGCTCGTAACGCCGGGGTGATCTTGGCAACCGGCTGGGATACGACCCGCTTGGCCTGGCTGCGCAAAGCGCAGAATCAATGGATTCACCTTTCCTTGGTGGCGGACGAAGACATCCTGGCCGAAGAGCGGCAACCCTCGGGACAAGCGCCGCCGAGCTCGACACGAGTACTGTCGTCCCTCACTGTCCGGCCAACGGCAACAGAATACGCGACGCCTGAACGCGCGTTCGATGCCAACAAAGTGGGCGCCAAGTCGCGCAACCTCAAGGAATTGCGTGGGCGCTTGCCGGACTGGATCAGTGTCCCGGCCGGAATTGCCATTCCCTACGGTGCGTGCGAACGCACGTTCGATGAGCTTGGGAATCAATCGCGCGCGAAGCGACACCGTGAATTGGTCGCGCAACTGCGCAACGACGATGGAAACACCGCTGCTATTCTTTCCGAGCTGCGACAGTTGACCTTGCAGCTCGATGCTCCGCCGGATCTCGAGGCCGAGCTACGCAAGCTCATGGTCGAGGCAAGGTTCGCATCGCCCGATTCGTTCGCCAACGCATGGATGTGCATCAAGCGGGTATGGGCGTCGAAGTGGAACGACCGCGCTTTCCTGAGTCGGCGAGCCCTAGGTTTCGCCGATGAATGCTTCGCCATGGCGGTCTTGGTCCAAGAAGTGGTCCCCGCGGACTATGCCTTCGTGCTTCACACCGCGAATCCGGTCACAGGCGACCGCGACGAGTTGGTGGGCGAGGTCGTGCTAGGCCTCGGCGAAACACTGGTCGGCAACTATCCGGGCCGCGCCTTCGGCTTTCGCCACCAGCGCAGCCAAGGGACGACACACATCACGTCTTTTCCAAGCAAGAGCCTTGGACTGTTTGGTCAAGGCCTGATGTTTCGCTCGGACACGAATGCCGAGGACTTGGCGGGTTTCGCGGGCGCCGGCCTCTACGACAGCGTGATGCTACCGCAGGCACGACAGGTCGTGCTGGACTATGAAAACGAAGCTCTGCTGTGGAACGAAGGTCTCCGCAAGCGCTTGGTCGACGGTATGACGGAGGTAGGCGTGGCGGTCGAGAAAGTGTTCGGAACTCCGCAAGACATCGAAGGCGCGTATGCGAATGGGCGCTTTTTCCTGCTTCAAGCACGACCTCAAGTGGGCCTGCCATGACGGAGGACTGGCGCTTCTTCATCGGCAATCAGACCGCCTTCTGTGCGCCGCTTTCCGGGCCTTTCGGATTCGCAGTCGAGCATCGCTTCGAGGCCTTCGAGTTTTTCCCCGACGGCGGGCCCAACGGCCGGGGATGGGCTGCCGACGACGTGGCGGCAGAGCAGCGCCGAGGCTTCCGGATACTCGCACATGAAAAGAGCATTCGCCTGAGCGTCCACGCTGCCCTCGAAGCCAATCTGCTTGAGGCAAGCACCTGGGGGAGCCTCATGCGCGACATCGGCCTTGCCCGCGACCTTGGAGCCAAGGTGCTCAACCTTCATTTGGCGTCGGGCAATCCCAACGCATGCGCGCGCGCCGCCTTGGCGTTGGTCGCTATTCTGAAGCCGATGGGAATAGCTTTGGCGCTCGAAAACACAGTCTCGGTCAGCCCCGACGAGGTCAATGAGGTCTTCAAGAGCATTGGGCAGACTGAACCGGACGGACCCCAGAGTGTCGGACTGTGCCTCGACATAGGACACGCGAATCTTTACGCGGGTACGCGCAATGATTACCTGCGATACCTCGATGGCCTCGGCAGCCACGTCCCCATCGTGCACGCGCATCTCCACGAGAACTGGGGCGACAGCGACAGCCATCTAACCCTGTTTTCGGGACCGTCGGGCCGCAACGCCACCGGCGTGGCCGGTCTGTTGCGCCGTCTTCGCCAGCGTGGATTCAAGGGCTCGATGATTCTGGAACAATGGCCGACACCAGCGTCCCTGTTGACCGTCGCGCACGACCGCCTGCGGACGATGTGATGGATTGAGAGGAGAGGCGAACATCGCGGTTGTGGTGCTGCGAAAGAACGTTACCGTTTGGTGACTGTAAGGAAAGGGTTGTAATTGCACCGGCGCGAGTCATAGTTCGCATCCTCCTTTCCTGGTTCATTCCCCACCACAGTTCCGAGCCGGAGATGCGATGGCGAACACATATCAGCAGGACAGCAAGGCCCCTACCACAACTCATCGCAATCAAGACTCGACCGACTCTCGGCATCCACAGCTGCCCAAGACACCATCGGGCATTTCCGGGCTTGACGAGATCACCTTTGGCGGCCTGCCGCGTGGGCGGCCGACGCTGATCTGTGGCGGTGCGGGTTGCGGCAAGACGCTTTTTGCCATGGAGTTTTTGGTCCGCGGCGCGCTCGACTACAACGAGCCCGGTGTCTTCATGGCATTCGAAGAGACCGAAGCGGATTTGAGCGCAAATGTATCGTCGCTTGGCTTCGACCTGCAGAAGCTCGTCAAAGAGCGGAAGGTGTTCATCGATTTCGTCCGCGTCGAACGAAGTGAGATCGAGGAAACCGGTGAGTACGATCTCGAAGGCCTCTTCGTGCGACTGCAGGATGCCATCGCGACCGTCGGGGCGAAGCGAGTCGTGCTCGACACCATCGAGTCGCTCTTTGCCGGAATTCCTAACCCAATGGTACTGCGCTCGGAATTGCGCCGGCTCTTTCGCTGGCTCAAGGAACGCGGCATGACGGTCGTCCTCACGGGCGAACGTGGCGAAGGAACTCTCACCCGCCAGGGATTGGAAGAGTACGTCTCCGATTGCGTGATCTTCCTCGACCATCGCGTTACCGAGCAAACGTCGACACGCCGCCTGCGCATCGTGAAGTACCGAGGCTCGACCCACGGGACCAACGAGTACCCTTTCCTCATCGACGAAGATGGCGTGTCGATCCTGCCCCTGACGTC
This sequence comes from uncultured Myxococcales bacterium, assembly GCA_964616265.1. Lineage (GTDB taxonomy): Bacteria > Myxococcota_A > Polyangia > Fen-1088 > Fen-1088 > Fen-1118. The sequence goes on from CAZTTW010000006.1 coordinate 15,099, forward strand.
GCTGGGACTGTCCCACGTTGCTTCCACCAAACGGGTATCGAGCGGTGTCGCGTGGCTGGACGAGATGCTCGAAGGCAAGGGCTACTACAAGGGCAGCACCGTCTTGATTTCAGGCACGACGGGCACGGGGAAGACATCGCTGGCCGCCGCGCTGGCACGCTCCGCCTGCGAGCGAGGCCAACGTTGTTTGCTCTTCTCCTTCGAGGAGTCACCCGAGCAGATCCTGCGCAACATGGCGTCCATCGGCATTGTGCTTCGGCCGTACCTAGAAACTGGACTGCTGGACATCCAGGCGTCGCGCCCCACGACCTTCGGGCTGGAAATGCACTTGGTCGCCATCCACAAGGCCATCGACAAATTCAAGCCGGACCTGGTCGTCGTAGATCCGATCACGAACCTCATCACTGTCGGAACAGAGCGCGAGACACAGTCCATGCTCACCCGACTCATGGATTCGCTCAAGAAGAGTGAAACCACCGCCTGTTTCACTAGTTTGACTACTGTTGGGCTCGATCCAGAACACAGTGAAGTGGGAATTTCGTCTCTCATCGATACGTGGCTGATGCTCGAATCGGTTCACCGCGGTCAAGAACGCGCACGCACCCTGACCATCGTGAAATCGCGCGGCATGGCTCATTCGGGCTCAACGTGCGACTTCCGGCTGAGCCACCACGGTATCGAGAACATCCATCCGTCAACGGGAAAGCGAGCATGAAGAAGAAAGGTTCTCGCCGTCGGGAAAGCGCGGAAACCGCCGTCAAGCCCGCCGAGTGGGCGCTCCGGCTCTATATTGCTGGGCAGACAGCACGCAGCGTGACCGCCCTCGCCAATTTGGAGCGCATTTGCGAACGCCACCTTCGGGGTAAATACGAAATTCAAGTCATCGACGTCACCAAGAACCCGCAGCTTGCGCGCGGCGACCAGATCCTTGCGCTCCCTACGCTGGTACGCCGACTGCCAGAGCCAATGAAGAAGATTATCGGCGATTTGTCCAACGAAGAACGCGTGCTCATCGGTCTTGATTTGCGGGAACGAGGAGCTACTGATCGTGGCTAGGAAGCGGCGGCCCGCCAGCTCGGAAAGGCGCAAGACGAAGCGCGGCCCGCCGAGCAAGAAGCCTGCAAAGGCGAAAACCTCGGACAAGGCGCAAAGGTCGGAGGCCAACCAATTCGTTCTCCGCCTTTATGTTACCGGACTGACTCCGAGCTCCACTGAGGCAATCAAGAATGTACAGGGCATCTGCGAATCCCACTTGCAGGGGCGTTACCAGCTCGAAGTCATCGACATCTACCAACTGCCTTCGCTTGCCAGAGACGAACAGATCGTTGCGACTCCAACCCTCATCAAAGTGTTACCGCAACCCTTACGGCGCTTCATCGGAAGCATGTCCGACGAGCAGAAGATTCTGTTCGGTCTGGATCTAGTCGAAAGGCGTTGAGCTCCAGGATGGCTAGATAGATCCATGCGAGCAAATGAGAAGCTTCAACAGCGGATCGCGCAGCTGGAACGACAGCTAGAGGAAGCAGAGGACACGCTGCGCGCCATCCGCTCAGGCGAAGTGGATTCGCTCGTGGTTGAGACCGCGCACGGACTGCGCGTCTATGCGCTCGAAGGCGTCCACCACAGCTACCGCGTTCTCGTCGAGGCGATGAATGAAGGGGCGGCGAGCCTTGCGGAGGACGGCACCATCCTCTATTGCAACAGCCGATTCGCGGCCATGATCGAGATACCGCTGGCACAAGTGATGGGCAGCCAAGTGGCCCGCTACGTCGCACCTTCCTATGTGGCAGAGTTCCAGGCATTGCTCGGCCAAGCTCGGCAAGGAGAAAGTCGCGCAGAGATCCCGTTACGCAGCTCACACGGGACGATTCTGCCCGCCCTGCTTTCGGTCAGTAGCATCGAAGAGAGCGGCCAGCGGGTGCTCTGTCTGGTCGCCATCGACCTTCGTAGCAGCGAAGACCGCTACCGCCGGACCCTCGAAAACATGCTCGAAGGTTGTGTCATGCTCGGACGCGACCTAACCTATGTCTTCGTCAACAAGGCTTATGCTGCCCAGGCGGGGAAGACTGCTGACAAAATGATCGGGCGGACGATGCTAGAGGTCTTTCCTTCGTGGGAAGACTCGCAGCTGGTGAGCGTCTGTCGGCGATGCGTGGACGAACGCCGGCCGCAACGGCTCGAGACCGAGCTGCACTTCGGGGATGGCCACGCTGGCTGGTACGAGCTAGCCGTCGAGCCTGTCCCCGAAGGAATTCTCCTGCGCTCGCAAAACATCGGCGAGCGCAAGCAGGCCGAAAATGCGCTGCACGCGCAGGCCGCGGAATTGGAGCTTGCCCAGAAGTCCGCCGAGCACGAGCGGCGACGGCTGCAAACCATGATGGAGGTCTTGCCTGTCGGCATCGCGCTGAGGAACGCAAGCGGCACGACCATTGATTCCAACGCTGCACTCAGTGAAACCTGGTGCATGCCACGACCGAACCCGGGGTCCGGCCAAGACCATCCGGACCGCGCCTGGTGGGCCAACTCGGGCAAGCGCGTCCAACCGAACGAGTGGGCGTCGAGCCGAGCCATGCGCAACGGCGACGCGGTGGCGGGGCAGTTGTTCGAAATCGAACGCCTCGATGGTAGCCGCGGCTACATCATCGACAGTGCTGCCCCCGTTCGCGATTCCGGCGGAAAGATCGTCGGGACCGTCGTCGCCAATCAGGACGTGACCGAGCTTCAGCACGAGCTTCAGGCGCGTGCCCGCATCGCCCGACTGTATGCCGTGCTAAGCCGCGTGAACGAGGCGATCGTGCGATGCCATGTAAAGCACGAGCTGTACGCACGCGTATGCCAGATTCTGGTCGAGGTCGGCGGATTTCCCCTGGCCTGGATTGGGGAGGCGCATGACGGCCGCATCGTGTCGACCGCAAGCTTCGGCCCCAGGTCCGATGATGTCGAGCAGATGATGGTCACCGTGGAGGGAGAGCGCGGCGAGGATCCGACGGGCACGGCCATGCGCGAGGGACGCGCCATGGTCAACCGAGATTTCCGGACCGAGCCCCGCACGAGTCCTTGGCGAAAGCAGGCTCTCGAACTCGGCTTTCGGTCTTGCGCGGCCTTTCCGCTTCGACGCGGTGGTGTGGTCGTCGCCGCACTCACCCTGTATTCGCGCGAGCCGGGCGCCTTCGATGTCGAGCACACCGAGCTCTTGAACGCGCTGGCTGCCGATTTGTCCTTTGCCCACGACGCCATGGAGGAGGAACGGCTGCGCACCCTGGCCGAGGAATCGCTGGCACGCAGCGAGGCCAAGCTGCGCGAGGCGGACGAGCGCAAGAGCCAATTCCTAGCGGTGCTTTCCCACGAACTACGCAATCCACTGGCGCCTATCAAGAATAGTCTCTACATCCTCGATCGGGTCGATCCGACAGGCGAGCAAGCCACGCGTGCCAGGGCGGTCATCGGTCGTCAAGTCAACCAGCTGGTTCGACTGGTCGACGATTTGCTCGACGTGACCCGGCTGACGCGCGGCAAGCTGCGCCTCGAATGCGCGCGCCTCGACCTTGCCGAAACTGTGAGTCGAACCGCCGAAGACCACCGCCCACTCTTTCAGAACGCCAGACTCGCCTTTACTGTCCATCGCTCTCAGAATCCGCTCTGGATGCAGGGCGACGGCGCACGCATTGCCCAAGTGATTGGCAACCTGCTGACCAACGCGGCCAAATTCACTTCGGCAGGGGGTGCGGTCACCCTGACCGTTGCCGCGACCTCTGCCAGTACCGCAGAAATCCGAGTCAGTGACACCGGCATGGGCATCTCGAGTGATCTTCTGCCACATCTGTTCGAACCCTTCATGCAGGCCGAGAACACACTCGAACGAAGTAAGGGAGGCCTTGGCCTCGGGCTCGTATTGGTCAAGAGCGTGGTGGAAATGCACGGTGGCTCGGTCGAGCCCCACAGCGACGGTCCGGGCTCGGGCGCCGAGTTCGTCGTTCGGCTGCCCATCGAGGCCGACCCGAGCGCCACCGTCGAGCTCGGGACCGAGGCGAGAAGGGCCAACGTGCCCCGACGTGTCCTCGTCATCGAGGACCAAGTCGACGCGGCACAAACTCTCCGCGATGTCCTCCTCCTCGAAGGACACGCCGTCGAGGTCGCTCACAATGGACCCGAAGGTCTTCACAAAGCGCACGCCTTCGCTCCCGACGTGGTCTTCTGCGACATCGGCTTGCCGGGCATGAGCGGCTACGAGGTCGCGGCGGCGATCCGTCGAGACAATGCGGTGGCCTCAGCGTTTCTCGTGGCGCTGACTGGCTACGCCCAACCGGACGACTTGCAGCGAGCCGCTGAGGCCGGCTTCGACACCCACGTGGCCAAGCCCGCGACCGCGCAAGCCATCCAGAAAGCCCTCGCCTGCCGCCCACCGAAACGCGCCCCAGCGCGAGCCTGAAGCAGGCGACAAAATTGCTTAGTTTGCCTTTCTGACTTCGTCGAGGGCTGTGCAGATCGCCTGAGCGCCGTCCAAAATGCGCGGTCCTTGGCGGCTGATGAGATCGCCTGGAACAAGCCAAAGTTGGCCCGTTCTTGCCGCCTTCATGGTCGAAAACTGCGTCCACATTTTGAGACCCGGCCCTTCTGGCGCACGCACGGCACTGCCACTTGCGTGGTCCTCGGCATCCCAATGCGAGGTCAGGATGACGTCGGGATTGGCGGCAACGACGCTCTCTGTCGATAGCTTCGGCACGAGCATCGATTCTTTGCCAAAGACATTGCTTCCGCCGCACAAATGAATCGCATCCGAAATAATTTGCTGGTCGTTGATGGTCAGCAGCGGATTGAAAGCCACCTGATAGAACACACGAACTTCGGGTCGTTCGGCATAGCGCGCACGAAGCGAGGCATAGCGGGCTCGGAAGCGTTCGGCAGCCGCGTGCGCAATAGTGCCAGTGCCCGCCAATTGACCGACGAGCTCCAATTCGCCAGGAATGTCCTGGATATGGCGGGGGGCCAAATAAAAGAGGGGGATGCCCAGCTTCGCAAGCTGCTCCAACTGCCGAGCAGAATTGCCGTTCGACCAGACCAAAGCAAGATCGGGCCCAAGACTTGCGATACGCTCCAAATCGAGAGATTGATTGCTGCCGATGCGGAGCACCTTGCGTGCCTCGGCTGGGTAGTCACTGTAATCGACAGTGCCGACCAGCCGGTCGCCCGCGCCAGCTTCGTAAAGCACCTCGGTCAAGCTGGGCGCAAGCGAAATGATGCGCCGAACTGGTCGTCCGAGTGTCAGCGTGTGATGAGCGTCGTCGGTCACCTGCACGACTGTCTGTGCCTGGGTGACGCTGCTTGCGAGGAGCATCGCCACCAGGATTCGCCGCGTTCGTCTCATTCGTCCCGCTCCACCATATCGACACGAAACCAGCGCGCATCGCCGTCGTCGGTAAGAGTCACAGGGACGCCATAGGCATCACCGATTGCGCTGGCTGTGAGCACACGCTCCCGCGGACCGCAGACCGCACCACCTTTTCCGTCGAGCAAGATCGCATGTGTGGCCAGCGCCCAGGCGAGGTTCAGATCGTGCACAGCCACCAGAGCCGTTCCATGGTCGGCGGACCATTGTCTGAGCAACCGCGAGAGCAGGCGTTGATGGGCCCAATCGAGGTGAGACGATGGCTCGTCTAGCAGGAGCAGCGGAGCTCCTTGCGCAAAAGCCGTTGCCAAGGCCACCCGCTGGCGTTCGCCGCCCGAAAGGGTGCGCACGTCGTGATCGGCAAGCAGGCCAGCATCGAGGCGCTCCAGCCAGGAACGTGCAAGCTGCTCCACCTCGGCGGCGTCGCGCTGTGGATCGGTCGCGAGAACAGCGCAGGCCACCGTCTCCCACGCGCTGACGGGAAAAGGATCGAGCCAGAACTGCGGACACCAGGCCCGCCGGCGCGCAAGCGCCTCGCTTCGCCACTGGGCAAGGGGCCGCTCGCCAAGCACAATACTGCCCGCGTCTGGAGCGACCAGTCCGGCGATGGCCATCAGCAACGTCGACTTGCCCGCACCGTTCGGCCCGAGCAACACCCAACGCTCGCCTGGCGCCGCGTGCAAGGTCAGCTCGCTGACCAGCAGGCGACCGTGCCCGGTACCGCCCGCACGCAGTGCTAGCCGATCCAGGTGCAACGACTGTGGCAGATGTTCTGCATCCCACGTCATGCACGTCTCCGGAGCAGCAACATGAGAAACACCGGTACCCCCACCGCGGCCGAAATCACTCCCACCGGCAACTGCGTAGGAGCTACCACGGTGCGCGCCACGGTGTCCGCCAACACCAGAAACACACCGCCCAGGAGGGCCGAGAAGGGCAACAACTGGCGGGCCGCGCGCAGCCCGGTCAGTCGGACGACGTGGGGCGCGACCAACCCGACGAATCCGATGCTGCCTGCCGTGGCCACCGCCGCACCGGTCGCCAGGCAAGCCGCAAGAATCGCGATACGCCGCCGCCGTGCCACCGACACGCCAATCGTCCACGCCCAGGCGTCCCCGCGCGCGATCCAGTCGAGCTCGTGCGCGCGCGGCCAGACCAAGGCAAGGGAAAGTGCGGCGGCTCCCCATGCCGGCCACCACAACGTCGCACCGTTGAGATCTCCGAGCAACCAGAAGACGAGGTTGCGCAGCTTGAAGTCATCCGCCACCGCAAGAATGAACGACACCACCGCCCCGGACGCAGCACCAACCATCACGCCCACGAGTAATACGACCACCGTGCCAGGTTGGGCCCTCAAGGCAAGGCCGCGTCCCATGCTTCGCCAGGCGAGGGAGAAGACCAACGTCATGCTCAGCAAGGCGCCGAGCACCGCGCCGATCTCCGGCCCGAAAGGCACGCCCGCCGGCAACAGGAGAATCGCCGAGAGCGCGCCCACCGATGCACCGCTGGTAACGCCGAGGACATGAGGATCCCCGAGCGGGTTGCGTGTTACCAGTTGAATAAGCGCCCCGGCCAGCGCGAGGTGTCGTTCATCGGCCATCAGGACCTCGGGTCG
>CAZTTW010000007.1:0-21888 GCA_964616265.1 uncultured Myxococcales bacterium
TCAAGAGCATGAAGGTCATCTACACGCTGACGGACGCCGAGGCGCAGCTGAACCAATTCGCCTTCTTCATCGCCTACGGCATCATGTCGATCCCGTCGGGCGCCTATCTCGCCAAGAAGGGCTACGCCAAGTCGATCATCGTCGGCCTGAGCGGCATCGTCATCGGCTGCCTGATTGCCTGGTCGACGACCTATACGCACACCTTCGTCACCGTGCTGTTGGGCCTCTTCGTGGCGGCCTCGGGCATCACCCTGCTACAGGTGGCGGCCAACCCACTCATCGCTTCGATGGGCACGCAAGAGCGGGCGCCTTTCCGCCTGAACCTCAGCCAGGCCTTCAACTCGATGGGCGCCTTCCTGGGCGGCATGTTCGGCTCGAAGTTCCTGCTCAGCGGCCCGCTGTTCGAAAAGCACGTCACCATTACCGACGCGATGAAGACGACCGGCCTCGGCTTCGTCACCAACGTCTACTTGATGGTCGCTGGCATCCTCGCCGTCTTCACGCTGGCGGTCTTCCTGGTGCGCAACACCATTTCGACCAACTCCCCGAAAATGGCCGCGCACTCGGAATCGCCGTTCTCAGCGTTCAAATCGAAGTGGGCAAACCTCGGCTCGCTCGGCATCTTTCTTTACGTCGGCGCCGAGGTCTGCGTCATCTCGGGCATGATCTTCTTTCTGGAACAGCCGCAGATCATGAACATCCCGTCGCAAGTCGCCGGCTTCGTCGGTCCAGTCTTCATGCTTCTCGCCATGTGCGGCCGCTTCCTCGGATCCTGGCTCATGACCTTCATCAAGGCGACGACCATGCTGACCATCGCAGCGCTGGGCGCAACCATCCTCAGCATCATCGTCATCGCCACCTTTCACATGCCAGCGACAGCGCTCGGTGGGACCTTTTCGATCCCGACCTTCCCCGGCGTCTACCATGCGACTCTGACGAGCGGATTTTTGCCTGGCTTCGCCGCCATCCTGATCGGCCTTTTCAACTCGATCATGTTCCCGACCATCTTCACGCTGACCCTCGAACGCTCGACCGCTCCCGCTTCGGCGACCTCGGGCCTGATGTGCATGGCCATCTCTGGCGGCGGCATCATCTCGGTCGTCTACGGTTTCGCGGTCGACCGTTTTCTCGCGCATTTCCCGGTCGGCGCGCGCTCGCTTGCCTTCGTCGTGCCGCTTGCCTGTTACCTCTACGTCCTGTGGTTCGCCCAAGCCGCCAAGCGAGCGCCGACCCACGCTATCGAAGAAGGCGTCGCAAGCGCGCACTAGGCCTGTCAGCCCGGCTTATTCCTCGTGGGTCACCTCCGCGCGGTCTGGCAGGGCGAAGATGCGCAACAGCAGCTCGGGTACCGACTGCACGCGGGCGGATTCTTGCGGTGTGAGCAGAGCGACGGCGTCGTGCCGGGTGCCTGCCTTTTCGATCTTGAGACTGGCGGTGGCCTGAACGGGATCGAGGGGATCGATACCATCGTCGTGTGGCGCCCGATCGACGAGCGCCAAGTGCCGTTCCAGATGCTCGCGGTCGGCAGCGATGGCCAGCAGATCCGGCGCTGCCGCGGCGACGCCACGATAGATTGGGTAAACGGCTTGCGCCTGCTTCACGATGGCCGGCAGATCCACTTCGGTCGGCACGCGCAGGATCCCCGCTCGACGAAACCAGCGCCCAACCGCCGGCGAGCCGGTCCACTGAGAGAGCGGCACGGCCAATACCATGCCCACGACGGCGGGTAGAAGCCACGCCAACATCTGCCACGAGATGAACCGCGAGGCCCCAATCAGGACCGCGCCCATGACCATGTGCCAGCGATGCCGGTAGAGCACTTGCGACCACGGCAGACGGTCGTCCGCGCGTCGCTGTGGCCGCCAGCCCGAGTCCTTCCCGCGCAGAATGTCCACGATGACGCCACAGTCAATCAACATCAGAATCGGAGCAACGAGCGCCGACAGCACGATCTCGAAAGCGAAACTGATTGGCAACAGAACGCCAGCACCGCGCAGTCGCTTGGGGCTTGTGATGAACCACAAGAATCCCAAAGCCTTGGGTCCGAATAGAATTGCCAGGGTGAAGCCGAATAAGCGCATCGCGCGCACCGGATCCAGATGCGGCCACAGTGGAAACAGCGTGTAGCTGCGGGTGAAGTATTCCGGCTTCGCGAATTCGTTCTGCACACCAAGGGCGAGCGTCGCGATAAGAAACAGAAGCCACAGCGGCGACGAGACGTACGAAAATATCCCATTGAGTAAATGCAGGCGACTTATCCAATGCAGACCCTTGGCGCCGAGGACGCGTGTGTGCTGAAGATTGCCTTGGCACCACCGCCGATCGCGCACGGCCAAATCGATGATCGAGGGCGGGCTTTGCTCGAAAGAATCGGTCAAGTCATCAGCGATCACCACGCGCCAGCCGGCTCGCCTAAGCAAGGCAGCTTCTACGAAATCATGGCTGAGTATGGACCCACCAAGCGGCGGCCGGCCCGGCAAATCGGGCAAGCCGGCCGCTTCCATGAAGGCCCGCGTGCGGATGATGGCGTTGTGTCCCCAGTACGTGCCTTCGCTGCGCGTCCACCAGGCAAGGCCCGCCGCCAGCAGCGATCCGTAGACGAAGCCGGCGAACTGCTGGACACGCGCCATCAGCGTCGTGCCGCCTTGAAGTTGCGGAACGGTTTGGATGAGACCAGCATCGGGATCGTCTTCCATCCTTCGGACCAACTCGATGATGGTCGCCGATCCAAGCAGGCTGTCGGCGTCGAGCACGACCAGATGGTCGTAGGATCGCCCCCAACGCTCGCAGAAGTCTTTCAAATTGCCGGCCTTGTGGCCACGATTGAATAGCCGCCGCCGATAGTAAACGTCGATGCGATGGCCGAGCCGCCGCCGCAACGTCCAGATGACCTCGTGCTCGGCACGCGCAACCGCGCCGTCGGTCGTATCACTCAGCACAAAGACGTCGAACGAACGTCCTTCGCCACGGTCGACGAGTCCCTGCGCCATCGCATCGAGCGCCGAGGCGACTTGGGCAGGATCTTCGTTGTAGGTTGGCATCAGGAGCGCCGTGCGGCTATGGAGTGGCCGGACACTGGGACTGCGGCGACGACGCGTGAGCATGCGGACGAACCCGACGGCAGCAGTAGTCAGCGGAAACAGAATCCAGGTGACGTTGATCGCGAAGAGAACAAGCACGAGAATCTCGAGCAGCGTCAGTCCACCCACGTTCAAAACAAGCCGCATCTGATTGATGGCTACGGCCGCCATGGCAAGCGTGCCGCCAAAGACCACCGCCCGCACCAGCAGCGGCGTTAGCCACGGAGGCTTTTCAATCGGCTTCCGCCGCCGGCCACCGTCGAAGCGTCGAAGGTCTTGGGGCGGCATGATCCCGGGCGTTTCGGCCGGCGTGCCGACGGCTAGCGCGCTCACCGGAAATGTACTGTTGCGAACTAAGGCGCGGTCCACCGGTACACCCACGTCTCGGCCAGCCGCCCGTCTTCGAACGTCAGCTCGGCGCGCAGCTCGGAAAGCTTGGCTTGCTTGGGATCGAAGGCGAAGCTCAGACGGTAACCGTTCACGAGCGGATTCGGTTCGACGACGATGTTCTTGATTTCCCCCGCGCTTGCCGTTGCTTTCGCTTCCGGCAGAGCCGACGAGCCGCGAGCTCCAGGCGCCCGGGAGTAGTCGACGATGAATCGGCGCACCGGGGTTGGCGCGTGCGCATCGGCGCGCCCGCGTCGGGTGGCCAGCACGCGCGCACGGTCGTACGCGCCCGCCGGGCCATCACCCCAGAGCAAACGGTAGGAGTAATGGTACTCGGCGCCTGCGGCAATGGGCTGCCGTGGTCGCCAGAAGACGACGATGTTGTCGTGAATCTCCGCATCGCTCGGAATTTCTGTCAACACCACTGCGCCCTCCCCCCAGTCGCCAAGCGGCTCGAGCCATAGACTCGGCCGTCTGTCGTACTGTGCTTCGAAATCCTGATAGTCGACGGGATTGCGATTGCGTTGGAGAAGACCGAACCCCTTGGGCGAGTGGTCCTGAAAAGAGCTCACCTGCAGGTCGACCGGGTTGGCGAGCGGTCGCAGCAGGTGTTCGCCGCTTCCGTTGAACATCAGCAGAGCGTCGGAATCGTGCACTTCCGGACGAAAATCGTCCGCATGCTCGCGGCCATTCGCCGAAAACATGAACATGCTGGTCGCTGGTCCAAGCCCGACATTTTCCAATTTCGTGCGCGGAAAGAGCACCACCTCTACGTCCATCATGGTGGCAGTGCCCGGACGGATGGTGAAGCGATACGCCCCGGTCGTGCTCGGGCTGTCGAGTAGAGCATGGGCAACCAGCACATGCGCGCCGTGCGACGGACGCTCGATCCAGAAGGCGCGGAACGCCGGAAATTCCTCGCCGGTCGGATCTGCGGTCTTGATGGCGAGTCCCCGCGCAGACAGTCCATAGATCTGGTCCCGTCCCAACGAGCGAAAGTACGAGGCGCCCTGAAAGACCGCGACCTCGTCGAAGACTCTCCATCGATTGATGGGATAAAGAGCCCGCCAGCCTGAGTAGCCCACGTCGTCGGTGGGGAGCGGCGTCGTCATGACTTTCCCGGTCGTGAACAATTCCGGACGATAGGCCAAGGGATGGGCGGTATCGTCGTCGACCAACGCAATCGCTACCGGATCGGAATAGATCCAACCTCGGTGGAGAAGCTGCAGGCGAAAGCCCAGCCCGTCTTTTCCCCAAATCGCCTCTTCGGGCCGAAAGCGAATGTCACGATAATGGTCGTAGTCGAGGCCGGCTAAGCTCTTCGGCAGCGGCGCGTGCAACGGCGCAAATGGCGACTGAGCCAGACGACGTGCCTCGCTTGCCACCGTATCGTCGTTGAAACCTCCATCCTTTGCATAAAGCGGTTCCCCAAACGCAACACCACTGTCTCCAGCGCTACCCATCACGAATAGGCAAACGATAAGAGAATAGGAAGAATCGACTGTCATTACACACCTTTTGGGGACGCGCGTTGCGGCCACGAGCGCCATGCCAAGCTGGCCAGCACAAGTCGGGCCAGAATGAGCAGCGCCATCGCATCAACCGAAGGTTTCCCTTCCGTTCTTCCCAGCCGTAACGGCGAAGTAACCGCAACAGAGACTCTCGATTGAGGCCGGCGTGTCCATCGAGCGCGTGCTAGAGAATTCGGGCATGCGTGAAGAGGTGGTTGTGACTGGCCTGGGCGTGGCGAGCGCAGCCGGCGTCGATGTCGCCACCTACTGGAATCGACTGTTGCGATTGGACTCGGGTGTCCGAAGGCGCTCTGAAGGTGCAGGCGGCACGCTCTACGAAGCCGCTGTCGACGAAGCCGGCCTGGCGGGTGCCAAAGCGGAATTCGGCGTGCGCGCCACCGATCGCGTCGTCACTCTGATGACCATTGCGTGCCATCAAGCTTGGAAAGATGCAGGCTTCCAGGGCCCCGCCAAAGGTCGACTGAGCCAACGTGCGGGTGCCATTCTCGGCTCGGGTCTGGGCGGCATTCAGTTCCAAGAAGAACAGATCTGGCGGCTGCTCGGTTCGAGAGACGACCGCATCCATCCCCACACGGTTCCCCGCGTTTCCACGACGGCCATGGTTACCGATATCGCGCGAGCGCTCGATCTGCGCGGACCAGGATTTGTGGTCAGCAGCGCCTGCGCATCGGCGGCCCACGCTTTGGGCCAGGCCATGCGCACCATTTCGTACGGCGATGCAGACGTTGTCGTCTGCGGCGGCGCCGAAGCGCCACTCGGCGATTTTTCCGTGCGCGCCTTTTCCCTGCTGGGCGTCCTGGCCCACTCGACGGGAGATCCCAAGAGCGCGTGCAAACCCTTCGATGAGCGACGGGACGGCTTCGTCCTCGGAGAAGGTGCCGGTGCGCTGGTACTGGAATCCGCACACCACGCGCGAAAACGAGGGGCTCGCATCTATGCGCGGCTGGCCGGCTATGGGCAAAGCCTGGGTGCGTACCATGCCGTCCACGCTCGACCCGACGGAGAAGATGCCGCGCTGGCCATGCGACTTGCGTTGCAAGACGCCCGCGTCGCGATGGAGCAGGTCGGCTATGTAAACGCCCATGGTACGGGGACGCGCGAGAACGACGTTGCCGAGAGCCGAGCCATTCAAAGTGTCTTCGGTACCCAAGCGACGCACCTGCCAGTCTCGTCCATCAAACCTATCACCGGTCACACGCTCGGTGCTGCGGGCGCCCTGGAAGCAGTGGCCACAGTAAAGACAGTCGAGACCGGAATTGCTCCGCCGAGCGGGAATTGCATATTTGCGGATCCAGCGTGCCCGGTGCGGGTCATCACGGAACCAACCGAAATTCCCAAGCGCGCACGCTTTGCGCTTTCCAATTCCTTTGGTTTCGGCAACGTCAATGCAGCACTTCTTTTTGCGGAGGAGGAATCATGACTGAAATTCTCTTTGGCGACGACCAGACCCTGTTGTCCGCCGTCGCTGATGCCCTTGGCAAAGTGACTGCTCTGGACATCAAGGACAACATGGGAGTATCTACTCTGAATCCGTCGAGCCGATTGCGCGAAGACCTTGGCCTCGATTCCTTCGCTGCCCTGGAATTGCTCTTCGAAATCGAGGACCGCGTGGGAATTCGCATTCCTCAAGAAGAGGCCAGCAAGCTCGAAACGGTGGCCGATGTGGTCACCTTCATTCGCGAAACCTTGGCAGGACGAGCACAGGAGCAGAGACCTCTCACAGAGGCAGCCCGGTGACCGATCCCGTAATAGTCTTGGGCGGAGGCCCAGCGGGCGCAACCGCTGCGCTGGCGCTCGCACGCGCTGGCTTTCCATGCCACCTGCTCGAGCGGAGCGCCGCACCCGACGACAAAGTCTGCGGTGAATTCCTGTCGCCGGAAGCAGTCGCCTTCTTGGATGGATTGGACTTTCCTTGGGACCGAGCGGAGGCCGTGCCTATACGAAACCTCCGTCTTCACCAAGGTCGGCGGACCCTGTCTTTCGCTTTGCCCTTCGAAGGTCGCACCGTTGGGCGGCGCACGCTCGATGCATGGCTACAACGAGCCGCCTCGCGGGCGGGCGCGACCGTCGAGCGCGACGTTCATGTGCGCAGCATTGCCCGTGTCCAAGAGCGATTCCTACTCGACGCGGATTCCTCCCTTCGCGAGGCGAAGATCCTGGTCTTGGCAACCGGAAAGCACGGCGTCGGGACCTTCCATCCACGCCAAACCAGGCGCGACCGCTCGCTCATTGGCTGGAAGATGAATTTTCATCGCATCGGACGCAGCTTGAGTCAGGACCTCGCGAGCACGTTGGCTCTTTTCTTCTTTCGGGGCGGCTATGGCGGTGTCGTGCGCACTGGCCAGGACGTCCTTACCATCAGCCTCTTGATTCGATCGACCGCCTTCAAGCAGCACCGCCATTTTCGCCTCGGATTTCTCCACGCCCTCGCCGACGAATGTCCCATGTTGAAGGACGTGCTCAGCCAGACCGAGCCACTATGGAGTCAGCCCAAGACAATTTCCAATCTCCCCTACGGTCACTGCGATGACGCCGCCCAAAGCGGCCTATTTCCGGTGGGCGACCAATTCGCCGTGCTTCCGTCGTTCACGGGCACCGGCATCGCTTTCGCCATGCTCAGCGGGCACCTGGCAGCAACCTACGCTGCTCGCGCCATGCCTTGCACCGACGGTTCCTGCGAGCAGCGCTACACCGACGAGGCGCGCGCCAAGGCAGCGCTCGTGCTTCGCCATGCCATGCGCTTGCACGACTTGCTACAGCGGCCTTTCTTTACCGCTTTCGCCATGGTCGCGCTCCGCTTGATTCCTCCGCTTCTTCCGTTCGTCGCCCGGCGCACGCGTCTCGCGTCCTTTCCCCAGTTGCCCGAGTAGCGGATGCAGCCTAGCGCAAGCACTCCTCGCATCTTGGATATCGGAACCGCGGTGCCGTCCCACCGCTGCACGCGGACTCAGTCACTGGAGCTCGCGCGCCAAATATTCGCCGGCGATCCTCGAACCGTTGCATTTGCGGAGCGCGTGATTGAAGGCTCGGAAATAGATTGTCGTCATACGGTCGTCCCGGATTACGATCTTCCCTTAGAGCAGCGTATTTTCTTCGGCCGGTCGCCAGACTTCCGTCCCGAACCAAGCACCGAGCGGCGCAACCAAATCTTCGAGCTGGAAGCAGGCAGGCTGGCGCTCGAAGCGTGTCGAGCCATGACGCCAGCGCCGTGGCAGTCGCGTGTGACTCATCTCGTGACCGCGAGCTGCACGGGATTCACGGCGCCCGGATTCGACGTTACCCTCTTGCGCACGCTGGGGCTTTCTCCCAGGGTCGAGCGAACCCACGTCGGATTCATGGGCTGCTTTTCGGGTTTTTCGACGCTGCGGTTGGCGCGCACCATCTGCGCTGCCGATCCCTCGGCGCTCGTCCTTATTGTCCACGTCGAGCTTTGCAGCTTGCATGTTCGTCTGAGCAACGACCCCGAGATCGTAGTCGCAAACTGCATTTTTTCCGACGGAGCGGCAGCGGCGCTTGTTGGAAGCAGCCGTCACGAAGACCTCGCGCAACAGCCACAGCTGACGCTGGTCGGTGCAGGCTCGTTCCTGCTTCCCGAGGGAGACAGCGATATGACGTGGTCCATTGGCGATTTCGGCTTCCACATGAGGTTGTCGGCGCGCGTACCGCATCTCCTGGCGAAGTATCTGCCGGTTTCCTTTCAGACACTGTTGCAAGAGACCGGCGTTCCCCGCGACGCCATTCGGCACTGGGCCGTGCATCCGGGCGGAGCTGCTATTCTGCGGAATGCAGAGCCAGCACTCGGGTTGGCTCCCGGCGGGTTGGCGATGGCACGAGAACTGCTCCGCAGCCACGGCAACATGAGCTCTGCAACGTTGTGGTTTCTCCTCGACCGCATCCGACACGAACCAGCGCCCGGCGTCGTGTACGCATGCGGATTCGGCCCAGGCCTGACCCTGGAGTCGGCACTACTGACCCACGCCGGCGCCTGACTGGACGTCGCATGATGGATTTCACTCAACGCATCTACCTACCCGAGGCCATGGATGCATTGGTCTGCAATGCCCGTAGGCTCGACCGCACCTACCGGCAATTGGCCATCATCAATCGGCACCTGTCACGCATCCATACCCTCCTTCGGCGTACCATCGTCGAGCACGCACGGACCATTGGGACACCCGCCAGCGTCCTCGAGGTTGGCTGCGGGGGCGGCGATGTTCTAGCCGAGCTCGCGCGTATGAGCAGACGGGCAAAGGTCAAGCTTCAGCTGGTCGGGATTGACCGCGATCCGCGCGCCATCGTTCACGCCCAGCGACGCTTCGCCGACGAGCCGATGCTACGATTCAGTACCAGCAGTCTCGAGCAGGTGGGTGGATCCTTCGACTATGTCTTTTGCAACCACGTACTTCATCATGTCGAGTCCGGCAACTTAGCTGCATTTCTGCGCCGACTGTCGCAATTGAAGAGGCGGCGACTGCTCGTCAACGATCTCGATCGCTCGCCTATGGCCTATGCGCTCTTCACGATCGTTGCCGGCTTGTTCTTTCACCGCAGCTTTGTCTTTTCGGACGGCCGGCTTTCGATTCGCAAGGGCTTTCGCGCCCCTGAGCTGCTGCAAGCATGCGAAGAGGCGCTACTGGACGATACCTACCAGGTAGAGCGGCTCTTTCCCTGGCGGCTAGTCATTACGTCCGAAACGCGAACGTAAGGCCCGCGTCCGGCGCGCTCTATTCTCGCTCTTTGTCGGCTTCGTTCTCTGCCTCGGCCGCGGCGGCGGCCGTCTTCACCTTTTCGCGCTCTTCCGGCGGGGGCAACACGGGGTTCATGCCCAGGCTCTTGATCCATAGCTCGCGGCAGAACCCTTTGGTTTGATAGAGGTGCGCGTCCTCTTGGTCCTCGATGCGCACATAGGCTGAATGGAGCGCCTTGCCAGCTCGTCCATTCATGTGCTGGGCACACTTGCCAAGAAGCTCCCAGTCGAGATGGTCTTTGGTCTCTGCCAACACCACGCATTCCGAGGCCACCAATTCCGCAGCTCTCGCATCGCCCGATGACCGGGCAAGCTTCATCGCTTCCTCGAGAGCGGTTCCCACGTGCCGAACGACCGCGCGGCCCGTGGTTTCCTTTTCAGGATCGATAAACAGTGCTTCACATATTTGCATCAGCACTGCGGTGTGCATTTTGGTCTCGTCCAAGTATTTCGACCATTTGTCTCGCAAATCCCCATTGACTGCGCACTCAAGCGCCGTGTCGTAAATGCGCTCGCCTTCGATCTCCTGCTCGAGCGATTGCAGGATGAGCTCCTCTACTTGCTTGTCGTCCATGGCCTGCTCCTTGCCCGGCGCAACGTGCGCCTGCAATAGGGCCAAGCAGATTCCGTGCCCACGGCCTCGGTGCACCCTGACGCCTTTCCACACAATCACGACCGTTCCATCGGCGCCACACGATGCACTGATCTGTAACATCTTCGAACATTGTGCCCGCGACTCTTGCACAGAGGCGGTCTTGGGCGGCATCGATATTGCGGTATCCTGGTCGAAACAGTCCATGGCGAAGCACCACTCAGCGACGGAGAAATACGATGCAGTGATCATCGGTTCGGGACCGAATGGTCTTTCCGCCGCCGTCGAATTGACCCGTTCGGGTCTGTCGACGCTCGTGGTGGAAGCCAAGGCCTCACCAGGTGGAGGTACGCGCACCGAGGAGCTCACCCTCCCCGGCTTCCATCACGACGTCTGTTCGAGCGTCTTCCCACTCGGTGTGGCCTCTCCATTCTTCCGCACGCTCGGTCTCGAGAATTTCGGTCTGCGCTGGATCGAATCGCCGGCGCCGCTCGCTCACGTCATCGACGACGAAAACGCGGTGACGCTCGAACGCTCGCTCGAGGCGACGGCAAACCAGCTCGGCTCGGACGGCAAAGCCTACAAGGCACTGCTGGCTCCGCTTGTCGACCGATTCGACGAGCTTATGTCGATGCTGCTCGGACCGCTGCGATTTCCATCGTCGCCCCTTCTATTCGCACGCTTTGGACTCTCCGGTCTGACCTCGATCAAAGGACTGGTCCTGCAGCACTTTCGCACCAAGGCTGCAGCGGCGCTGCTTGCGGGGCTCGCCGCACACGCCACGTTGCCCCTCGATGCGATGGCGACCTCGGCCTTTGCGCTCGTCCTGGCCGCCGCTGGTCATCGGGTTGGCTGGCCCATCGCGCGCGGGGGATCCCAGGCGATCACAAGCGCGCTGGTCGCCTATCTACGCAGCCTAGGCGGAGACATCGTTCTCGATCAGCCAATCCGCTCTATGGCGGACTTGCCACCGGCACGCGCCTACATTTTCGACATCACCCCCAAACAGCTCCTGTCTATCGCCGGGAACGCATTGCCGAGGTTGTATCGACGCCGCCTCGGTCGCTTCCGGTACGGCGCGGGAGTTTTCAAGATGGACTGGGCCTTGCGCGATGCGATCCCCTGGACGAGCGCGGCCTGCGCGCGAGCGTGCACGGTCCACCTTGCCGGCGATCTAGAACAGGTCGCTCGTGCTGAAGCCATCGTTCACCAAGGCGGCACCGCTCAGGTACCTTTTGCGTTGGTCGTCCAGCCGAGCCGCTTCGATCCCACGCGTGCTCCGGAGGGGAAACATACGGCCTGGGCTTACTGCCACGTTCCGGGCGGCTCCTCCATCGATATGGCGCGGCGGATCGAAGACCATATCGAACGTTACGCTCCGGGCTTTCGCGCCTCGATCATCGGGCGTTCTGCTCGCGATGCCCAGGCGATGGAAGCGTACAATGCCAACTACGTCGGTGGTGACATCAGCGGCGGAGCATCGGACGTCCGGCAACTCTTCTTTCGTCCTATCATGCGTCTGGATCCCTACACCACGCCTTCGGCAAATATATTCATTTGTTCTTCGTCGACACCGCCGGGCGGCGGCGTGCACGGTATGTGCGGCTACTGGGCTGCTCGCAGTGTCCTCAACCGCCTCTTCGGCGTGAGGCACGCAGAATCCGCTCCAGCTTGACAGCGGCAAGCAGCGTAACAGAACGCGTGGCACGCTTTTCGCTGGCATAGCGGGTATGCGAGCCGAAAGAAAACGAACCATCACACCTCTCATGATCGGGCATCCGCTCACCAGGCAAGTCCCATTTGGGCGGACAACCCAACGCTTCTTCGTTGAAGGTGAACAACATGAAGCGCAACAGTGGCAAGACGTCGCACTTCCACCCGACGACGAGCCAGAGCCCAAGCGCCAAAGAGGCCGTATAGACAAAGTTCCGCGTCAACGCGGGGCGATGCTTATGCTCGCCCTATTCGGCATCTGTCTCATCGTCGGTCTGGGAGTTGGTATATCCGCGCTTCTCAAGACTGGGAATCGCCTAGACACGTTCCTTAGCCTATTCAAGGCTTCTCCGCCTCCCATGGCGACGAGTGAGCAAGCTCAGCCAGTCACCGCAAAGGAGCCCGCGCAGACGCACGCGCAAGTGGCGCCGATCGCTAGCGAACCGGCGCAGACGGTCCCCGCCACAACAGCGCCAACGCCGTCCGCAGTTTCTCAGACGTCGCAAGACCCAAGCCCTCGTCAAGCGGGCGTGACGACAGTTGAACAAAAGGGACCCGAAAGCGGGGAGGTAAAGAGCGAAAGCACCATCAAGCATAGACGGCATCACGCACGGCATTCGGAGGACAATTACATCTGGTCCCAAGAGCTGAACGCCCTTGTTCCAGTTTCGTCCATGGCCGAGCCCGACCCAAGCGTCGCGGCGCCCCCATCGGATTCCGCGCGCAAAGAGCCGAGTCGGTCCGAGCGGTCCGATCCGTTTGAGCCCAATGCTCTGGCCCCGCCACGCTTGCACCCATCGACGATCGCACCTGCTACGACGGGTTCGCCGACCCCCGAGCGGACGGCGCCAAATGCCGATAAGGATTTCGATCCCTTCCAGAAATAGAACCGCTCAGGAGTCTGATTGAGACAATTCCTTTTCGGCCAGAGCCTCCAGCTTGCGAGCGTCCGCATTGAAGATGCGAATGCCCTCGGCCAGCTTTTCGGTCGCCATAGCATCCTCGTTGTGCATCCAACGGAAGCTCGCTTCGTCCAGCCGCAAGCGCTGCTCGTCCGATGCCTTGGCATCCTCGATACGCAGCTGGCGCTGAACATCTCCGTCATGACTGTTCAGCTGTTCGAGAATCTCGGGACTGATGGTCAAAAGGTCGGAGCCCGCCAAGGCCAGCACCTGTTCGACTTTGCGAAAGCTGGCACCCATGACCTGCGTCTTGTAGTCGAACTTCTTGTAGTAGTTGTAAATGCGCCTGACGCTCGCCACGCCGGGGTCCTCTTCAATGGGGATCTCCGCTCCACGTGCTTTCTTGTGCCAGTCGTAGATGCGTCCAACAAAGGGCGAAATCAACGTAGCCCTGGCGTCCGCGCAGGCGACCGCTTGCGCGAAGCTGAAGAGCAAGGTCATGTTGCAATGAATCCGCTCCTTTTCCAGGCGCTCGGCGGCTCGGATGCCTTCCCACGTGCTGGCCAGCTTGATCAGAATGCGATCGCGGGAGACGCCCGCGGTCTCGTACAATTCGATGAGGTGCCTCGCCTTCTGAATCGCGGCTTCAGTGTCGAAGCTGAGCGTGGCGTCCATCTCCGTCGACACGCGGCCCGGGACAATCTTCAAGATCTCGCATCCGAAATCGACAGAGAGCCGGTCCATGAATGACATCAACCGAGCCTTCTTGTCTCCGCCGCGTTTACGCGCAAAACGGACTGCCTCGTCGACCAAATGCCGATATTGTGGCAGGGGAGCTGCTTTCAGTAAAAGCGAGGGATTGGTTGTGGCGTCCTGGGCCTTGTACTTGGCGATGGCCTCGATATCGCCCGTATCGGCGACCACCGTCGTAATACGCTTGAGTGATTCTAGCTGTGTCATGTCTCCTCCCAACGTAGGCAAGCCTGGCCTCGGCGGCGGAGCCACGCCATGAATATTCTCGTCATCGACGTCGGTGGTACGCACGTAAAAGTCGGCGCCAGCAATCGCCGCGACCGAATCGAATTTCCATCGGGTCACGAGATGAGCGCCCAGAAGATGGCGAAGGACGTGCGCAAGCTCGTCGCGAGCTGGAGCTACGACCGCGTTTCGATAGGGTATCCCGGGCCGGTAGTACACGACCGAATCGTGCGCGAGCCATACAATCTCGGCAAAGGCTGGACCGAATTTGACTTCGGCCAGGTTTTTGACTGCCCCATCCGTATCGTCAATGACGCTGCCATGCAGGTACTGGGGAGCTACGATGGAGGCAGTATGCTCTTCCTCGGACTTGGGACCGGGCTTGGCAGTGCTCTCATCGTCGAGGGAACGCTCGTGCCCATGGAGCTGGCACACCTTCCCTACAGGAAACATCGCACGTATGAAGATTACGTAGGTTTGGCAGGGCTCAAACGCTTCGGCAAGAAAAAGTGGCGGCGGTATGTACGGGACGTCGTCAACCGTCTCAAGGCAGCTCTGCAAACGGACTACGTCGTATTGGGCGGGGGCAATGCGCGCCTCTTGCACAAACTGCCACCGGATGTCCGCTTGGGCGAGAACACGAATGCGTTCCGCGGCGGGATTCGCCTATGGGATCCAGCGGTACGCGCACGGGCAGCTAGACACACAACATAGTACTAGGCGCCCTCTCACGAGCCCGCCTTTTGCCGTGACAACGCCGCATTCCCAATTGGCACGATTCAGGCAGGTTCTTTCCCAGCGAAGGCAATGGCGGTCGGAACCCTCAATTTAGAGTCCACGGCGAAATTGTAGGGATCTGGAATTGACCGTTTTGGCGTCACCTCCGGCAGACCTCGTTACGCCAACGAAATACTGTGAATCCCCATGAACAATACAAATGAGCGCAATACGAAATCGGCCGTCGCCCGCTCGCTGGGCTGTCAGGCGCTTGGGCTAGGAGCTGCCGTGTTGTTGACCTCTAAACGGGTCGCGCGGCTCTTCGGGCTGAACGCCTCTGGCAGAAAGATCAAAGTCTTCCACAAGGGCGGCAGCAAGACGCGCCTGCGAGGAATTGTAGCCGGTGTCGCGGGCGTAGTCGCTCTGGACCTGGCGGGGCGAGGCATCGCGGCCTTCCGACGGAGATCTTCGAAGAAGGGCCAACGCCCTGCCCTTCGTGCCGCGGTCACCGTTGCGCGAACTCCGGCGGACGTCTACGCCTTCTGGCGGAACGTCGAGAATTTTCCGCGCTTTGTCGGCCACCTCGAGTCCGTCACTTCACCGGACAAGATCCGCTCACGGTGGCAGGCCAAACTCGCCGGCAAGACCGTCATCGAGTGGGACGCGACCATCGTCGAGGACACGCCCGATCAACGATTGGTTTGGAAAGTACAAAGCCAGACCGCGAGGCTTCTGGTCGATACGGTCGAAGCCCGCTTCGAGCTCGCTCCGGACGGTCACGCTACCGAAGTGCACGTGGTCTTCTATGGAAGCCAGCTGGAGATGCCCGGCAGAACCGGGCGTTGGTTGCACAGACTTCCCGAAGGTCTTCTTGTCGATCAACTCCATCGGTTCAAACAGCTGGTCGAGCTCGGCGAAATCCCGGTATCCGACAGTAGCATTCACGAAGGACCTTATCCCGCGCGCCCAAGCCCACGCGAAGTACCGATACGCGCATTCAAGACGACGCCCGCGAATCCGGACCTTGCCTTTGGAGCCTCGTCATGAAAGCGACATGTTGGTACGGTAAGAAGAACATCAAGGTCGAAGAGGTTCCCGATCCTCAGATTCTCAATAGCCGAGACGCCGTCCTCAAAGTCACGTCGACCGCGATTTGCGGATCGGATCTGCACCTTTATGGCGGATTCATCCCGTCGATGGAAAAGGGCGACGTGATGGGTCACGAATTCATGGGTGAGGTCGTCGAGGTCGGCAAGGATGTCAAATCACTCAAACCCGGCGACCGTGTGGTAGTGCCCTTCCCTATCGCCTGCGGACAGTGTGCCGCGTGCCGGGACAAGCTCTTTGCACTGTGTGAAAATTCCAATCCCAATGCATCGATGGCCGAGGCCCTCTGGGGCTATTCGCCGGCCGGTATGTTTGGCTATTCACACATCATGGGCGGCTACGCTGGCGGACAAGCAGAGTACGCGCGCGTGCCCTTTGCCGATGTCGGTCCGGTGAAAGTGCCCGAATGGCTATCCGACGACAAGGTGCTCTTTCTTTCGGACATCTTGCCCACCGGCTACATGGGCGCCGATATGTGCGACATCAGACGCGGTCAGGTCGTCGCAGTCTGGGGTGCCGGACCGGTAGGTCAGTTTGCGATTGCCAGCGCCAAGCTGCTTGGTGCTGACCGCGTGATCGCCATCGATCGTCTTCCTTACAGACTCACCATGGCAAGAGATAAAGCCGGTGCCACGGATACGATCAATTACGAAGAAGACGATGTCTTCGAGATGCTCAAAGATCTGACGGGCGGTCGCGGCCCCGATGCATGCATCGACGCCGTCGGGTTAGAGGCGCATGGCTTGCCCATGACCTACGCCTACGATCGGACGAAGCAAGCCTTTGGGTTCGAGACCGACCGGGCCATCGCGCTCCGCCAGGCGATTCGTGCCTGCCGCAACGGGGGCGTGGTTTCAGTCATTGGCGTATACGGAGGATTGATTGACAAGTTCCCGATGGGCACCATCGTCAATCGCGGTCTTACGCTGCGAGCGGGTCAGTGCCACGTACAGCGCTACATTCACCCGCTTCTGTCGCGTATCGAAAAAGGCGAGCTGGACCCGAGCTTCGTGATTACCCACCACATGAGCTTGGAGGATGCGCCACGGGCGTACGAAATGTTCCTGGAGAAGCGCGACCACTGCGAAAAGGTCGTGCTGCAGACGAGCTAGTCTCGCCAATCAACTCTCATTGATACGAAGGTAAACTGATGCGTAGAACAGCCTTGGTCTTACTAGCTACGGCCGCGGTCGCTTACGCCTGCGGCTCGACGTCGCGGAATGAACCACCGCCGGGCAAGCCGACCGCCGACTCGACGGAGGGGAACGGCGATGCTATTGCCGACTTCCTCATTCACCATCGTCACCACCATCACGGCGGATTTCTGATGCTCGTGACGATGAGCCTGGATACGCTCGGGCTCGCGCCGGACGAACGAGCTGGTGTCGAGGAGATTCGCTCGGATCTATTGGCCAAGATGCAGCCGGCGCGCGCCGCCGAGCTCGAGACTGTCGACCTGCTGGCGACCGGTATCGCCCAATCGTTCATCGACAAAACGAGAGTAGACGCTGCGATTGTCAATCTCGGTAATGCGTCTGCAGTTTTGCACGATGCAACCGTGAATGACCTCAACCGCCTGCACGAGCTACTGACCCCCGCCGAGCGCACCGCGCTGGTCGAGAAGACGGAATCGCATTGGCGACTGTGGCAGATGGCGAACAACGGCAGCCAAAGCCACGTGGACGCGCTCAGCAAGGAAATAGGGCTCACGCACTCGCAACAGGAGGAAGTGCGAAAGGACTTCCACGCCAAGGCGGCTGCGTCGCCAATGCACGAGAGCCAGGTGGAACGTCATCTGCGGGACTTCGGCCGAGCGTTCCGCGGCGCTCATTTCGATGCCCGCCAGCTTACCGATGCGGCCTTTGCCAACCGTCATATGGCCGAATGGGGAGCCTCGCGCTCGGCGCTCTATTGCGAAGTCGTGAATCCGGTTCTCACGCCCGAGCAGCGCAATAGGCTCGTCTCAATCTTGCGCGAGCACATGACTCATGACGAAAGCCAAGCAGGAGATTGACCATGTCCCGCTCAAGTCTGAGTCGTGCTCTCGTTCTGGGATTGCTGCTTTTCGGCGGCAGTGTTTTGTCGGGCTGTTTCGCACACGTGGGGTACGACGACGCCTATGACGACGACGAACCGCCACCCGGCTACGTCGCGACTATCTCGCCTTACTACTACGAGGGGCAGCCCGTATATTGGTGGGGCGGCAACTGGCACTACCGCGACCATGATCACTGGCGTCACTATGGCGCGGAGCCGGCGCCGCTACGGGAGTTCAGAATGCACGGCGGTCCCGCGCCCGGCCCACGCTTCGGCGTGCCCAACCGACCGGCCCCACAATCCGGTGGTCGCCGTAGCCCAGCGCCGAGATCCTACGAACGAGCGCGCCCGGGACGCCGCTGAGGCAAGGCGTCGGACTGAGGAACTGTTACCTTAGACCCATCCTCCAACAAGGTTTGGCATTTCGGACGAAACAGAATGAGTTAGACTGCCCCTGTGCTCCATTCAGACTCCTGCTTGTCCCTTAAGCTGGTCTCCTTATTTGTGCCTTTCGCATTTGCCCTTGGATGCGGTGACGGCGGCACACCCTCGGGCATCGACAGTGGTCATCGCGACACGGAATCGCCCTCGGGGATCGACGGTAGTGCTGACTTCGGGACTGTAGCTATTGATGGGAAAGTTGGCGTCGACGTCGACGACCGGTCCAAGGAAAACGTCGACGCCGCGACCGATACCGCCGACGGGCGGCCGGTCGACGTGATGAGAGAAGTAGCGGACGAGCCTGATGGCACCTGTGATACGGCGAAAGATAGCACCGACGTCTCCGTAGCTTGGGGCATCGACGCCTTGTTGCTCGATGCCGGGACGGACGCCGCCGACGGGGGAGCCCTCCTGCCGCTCGATGGCGGTGGCGATAGCCCGTCTGTGGACACGAGTTCTATTCAGGACAGCGGCGCCGCCAATTCGGTCGTCCCTTCGGTCGAAAGCGGGATCTTTACCTTTGCTACGGCCAACGTTTCGTTTGCGGTGGATTCGACCCACGGAGCACGCATCGTCACCTACGCGCTGGGTACGACGAATGTCGTGACCACGCCAGATAGCGACCCGAGCAACTACGGCTCGACCTTCTGGCCGAGCCCGCAGAGCGCTTGGAATTGGCCGCCTCCGGTCGAAATTGATTCGGCATCGTACGCGGGCGCGTTCGCCGACGGCGTTCTGACCCTCGCCAGTGCCCTGTCTGCTTCGCTCGGCTTTGCGGTCAGTAAGCAATTTTCGATGGGCGATGGTACGGGCGACGTTCTCATCCGTTACTCGTTAATCAACAAGGGCAAGAGCGCGCAATCGTTTGCGCCATGGGAGGTCACCCGGGTTGCACCATCGGGCATTGTGTTCTTTCCCATGGGTGCAGGCGGCCCGAGAAAGGGCAGCCAGGACTTGCTGAGTGTGAGCATCGTTGGCGGGGTAGCGTGGTTCGCTTACGATGCCAGTGCCATCTTGAGTGACCAAAAACTGTTCGCCGACGGTGCTGAAGGATGGATCGCTCACATCGATGGTGGATTGCTCCTGATCAAGTCGTTTGCCGACATCTCCCTGGCGCAAGCCGCACCGAGTGAAGCCGAGATCGAGCTCTTCACCAATGCCGCCCACACCTACATCGAGTTGGAAAACCAAGGCGCGTACGCACCTATCCCGGCCGGAGGCACCTCAACCTGGTCCGTTCGCTGGTTCGTGCGGCAGGTTCCTCCGTCCATTCCAACCGCGGTCGGTAGCGCAGCGCTGGTCGACTACGTCCGCAGTATCGTCGCAGGTTCTTGAGCCCGGCGCCTCCGCCGGTGCGAATCGTCTATTTCGTCGAACGAGATCGGCGACGACGCCCGCGTCTCAGCTTTGCGCCCACTTCTCGCGATCGACTTGCTCGAAAACCTCCGACAAAATGGCCAAGCCGTTCATCGCCGTCGCCTCGTCGATGGTCAGAGCCGGCTGCAGGCGGAAACTTGCGGCGTAGCTCATGGTCAGGAGCCCGCGACGTACGCACTCCATGAAAATTCGCTCGGTGACTTTGCGGGGAAGCGGCTCCTTGGTCGCGCGATCTTTGACCAGCTCGACGCGCATGAAGAGGCCCGAGCCCTGAACCAAGCCGATGAAGGGAAAGCGCTGCTCGAACGACTGCAATTCGCGCAGCATGCGCGCGCCGACGTTCTTGGAGTTTTCTTCCAGCTGCTCCTCATCGATGATTCGCAACGCCGCCGCTGCCGCCGCCGAAGCCAGCGGGTTGCCGCCGTAGCTCGACGACGAGCCCGAGGGAATGCTCCACGGTTTGGCCTGGCAGATCTCGTCGGTGGTCAGCACGCCGGAAACCGGGAAGCCACCGCCGAACGCCTTGCCGATGGTGACGATGTCGGGCCGCACGCCGGAATGCTCGACGCCCCAGCGGCGCCCCGTGCGACCGAAGCCGGTGATCATTTCATCGGCGATGAGCAGGGCGCCGATCTCGTCGGCCACACTGCGAATGGCCGGCAAGAATTCCTTCGGCGGTATCACGTTGCCCGCCGTGCCCTGCATGGGCTCGATGATGACCGCCGCGACGGCGCCGGCGGTTGCCTTCTTGGCGTGCTCGCGAACCAGCTCGGCGCAGGCGAGGCCGCAGCTGGGATAGGTCGTGTGCAGGGGACAGCGATAGCAATCGGCGTACGGCACCTGGTGACAGCCCGGCACCATGGGCCCGAGCTTGTGCTTGAACGTCGAGCCCATGAGCGAAAGCGAGCCCATGGTCTTGCCGTGAAAACCGCCCCAAAAGCCGATGAACTCGTATTTGCCGGTATGCGATTTGGCCAGGCGCAGAGCACTCTCCACCGCCTCGGTGCCTCCCGAATAAAGTTGCAGCCGATGCAGGCCCGGCGCCGGCGGACGCGCGGCCAAACGCTCGACCAGCTCGACCCGAGCCGGCGACGTAAACGAGCCAACCGATGCCGCCGACACTTGCTGCTGAATCGCCGCTACGAACGTGGGGTGCGAGTGACCGAGAGCGTTCACGGCAATGCCACCGATGAGATCGACGAAGGTATTTCCATCGATGTCGGTGACCGTACTGCCGCGCCCCTCTTGCACCACGATGCCGGCCATCACGGCGTAGCCCTGCAGGCCCGGCGCCATGTGCGCATCCTCGCGGCGGCGCAGCTCCTGGCTCTTCGGCCCCGGCACTGCGGTGACCAGGTGGGCTCGTTGATTCTTGGGTTGACAGGGATTGATGGGGGAGCTCACGAAGGATTCTCCTTGCTCGGCGTACGGTGAACGAAAACGAAATAGCGCTGCAGCGGATAGTTCCACACGTTATTGACCGTCGTGGCAACGATCGCCCGCCCTAAGACGTAGTGCGATGGCATCACCCTCAAGATCAAGTGCTCGCCCAAGGCATTGAGCCCAAGGCTAGCGCCGGAGACCAGGCTATAGCGGAAGGCCTGTCCCGAGATGGGTTCCGCCCGCGACCGAAACGTAAAGATGCGCCCGAGGGTAAAGCTGGTCACGCCGCCCGCAGTCGCACCACACACGGTGCCAAGCACCGGCGACACATGGAACAGCTCGACAACGCCAATCATCGTGGCGAAATCCACGCCCGTAGCGACCAGCGATACCATGTGGTGGCGAATCCATTCGCCGACGAAGGAAACCGTCCGTTTGGGCAACGCTCAGTCTCGCGACGAGGCGAGCGCGACCTGCTCGTCCAAGACCAGCTCGGGCAACGGCAACTCTTTCGATCCCTGCTGCGCCGATGCGTACGCCGTCTGGATAAGCTGGATGCACAGGAAGGATTCTTCGGCTTCCTTGCCCACCCACTGTCCTTCTGCGATGGCCTTCTTGAAGCCGTCGAAGAGCGTGTTGAACCAGGTCGTGTGGCTCGAATCCATCCAGTCCGACGGAATTTCGTGCCGCTCGAATTGCCAATCGACGATGGCATTGCCGACCACGCGGCCGGCGCGATTGCGCGCCTCTTCGATGTGGTCGTCCTCGTCGCGGTTGGCGCCATGATCGCCATGAATGGTGTAGATAACCTTGCGCACGCCGGCCTGCCAGCTCAGATGCGCGGTTGCTACGCCCGTCGGGAATTTCAGGCTGCACGAGAAATCGTCCTCGGTGT
>CAZTTW010000008.1:0-20692 GCA_964616265.1 uncultured Myxococcales bacterium
GACCGGACTCTTCCCTTGACGGTTAGTTTAGGGATGGCTTCGTTTCCACGAGACGCGCGAACTGCGGAGTTGTTGATGGCCGAAGCGGACAGCGCGATGTACAAAGCCAAGCGAGCTGGTCGAAATCAAGTCTGTGGTTCCACACCAAGAACCTCGGCGGTTCTTTCCCATGGCCCATTCGCAACACCGCCCTATCAATCCGTTCATGTCGTCGGTGATTTCAACGGATGGGATCGCACCGCAGAGCCGATGTTATGGGACCCACCAAAGCAATGCTTCACCGTCGAGTTGTTTCTGGCACCCGGCAACTACGAATACAAACTGTTGCTCGACCAACAAAAGATTACGATGGACCCAGACAATCCGGACTCGGTCTACGATGGATTTGACGGACGCAATTCCGTTCTGAAGGTCTGGGAAAAGAGCGACGACTGTCCTTCCAGACCTGAGAGCTGAGCCGGCATACGTCATGCAGCCACGCCTCCTCAACGTGATTGCAGGAGCGACTCGGAATAGCCGCCACGACGGGGAAAAGCACCAAAGCGGTCGCGCGGGTTGGTTGCGTGCGGCGGTGCTAGGGTCGAACGACGCCATCGTGTCGACCGCAAGCCTCATGATTGGCGTCCTGGCGTCTTCGGCGTCCCAGAGCGCCATTTTGGTCGCCGGGTTCGCTGGACTGGTCGCTGGATCGTTGTCGATGGCGCTCGGAGAATATGTTTCCGTCAGCTCGCAGCGTGATGCAGAGCGGGCGGACATCGAGCTGGAAAAGAAGGAGCTTGCGGGGCACCCTCAAGCCGAGCTGCGCGAGCTGGCAGCGATCTACGTGAAGCGGGGTCTCGATGCAAATCTGGCCATGCAAGTGGCGGAGCACCTGAGCGCGCACGACCGTCTCGGCTCACACATGCGCGATGAGCTCGGCATCAACCAGGCAGCCCTCGCGCGGCCGATGCAAGCCGCCTGGATATCGGCCGTTAGCTTTGCGACCTTCGCTTTGATCCCGATTGCGGCTCTTCTGGTGTCGCCCGCGCCTCTACGTCTGCCGATGGTCGCAGCGCTTTCTCTCGCTAGTCTGGCGGCTCTCGGTGCCCTCGGCGGTCATCTCGGCGGCGCGTCGGTGCTTCGAGCTTCCTTGCGAGTTACGGTTGGCGGCGCGCTAGCGATGGCTGTCACGGCCGCGGTCGGTCGGCTACTTGGCGTCTCCCTGGGCTGAGTCGTCGTTTTGACCGAGATGCCCCTTCAACTTGATGGAAGGCACTGTGCTTTGCAAAGGCCGTCGCAATGGAAGGGCCTGAACCGACAGCTGGCCTCTCGATGGCCCAATTGGTGCTTAAGCAACAGCCCGAGACGTGCAGCTCGCCGCCGGCTCGACGGAGTACAGCCGCGGAGCGCTCCAAGAATTCCGGAAGTAACCACAAACTCTCCAAAAGGAACGGTTCATGTTGAAAAAAGTGATGACGTCGCTAGTGGCTCTCGGACTATTGGGCTGCACCTCGGTGCAAATCCCCGCCGACCGCCTGGAAAAGTCGGAAGCCAGCATTCGAGGCGCCGAGGAAGTTGGTGCGAGTGGGGTGCCCGCTGCCAAATTGCATCTGCAGCTGGCTAAAGACCAGACCGAAACCGCCAAGAAGATGGCCGCCAACGGCGAGCCGAGAGCGCTCCTCGTGCTGGCCCGCGCCGAGTCGGACTCTGAGCTGGCCATCGGCCTTGCTCGCGAAGTCTCCGTACATGCTGACGCGGTCAGGGCCGCGGAAGACCTGAAGGCGGTCCGCGACCGCGCTACGCCCTAATTCCCATCGACCAGGATTGACGAAGGATGACACCATGAAGACCCAAACCACCAGTCTGTTTGCGACCGTTGTGTTCGTAGCCTTCATCTGCGGCTGCGCCACCGCCCCTCCGCCTCAACTCATTGACGCTCGGACGGCCTTTACCGCCTCCAATAACGGCTTGGCGGCACAGCTGACGCCCACCGAACTACACGATGCCCAACTGGTTTTGGACAAGGCAAACGCGGAGTTCGCCCAGCACGGCGATACGCTCGAGTGCCGCGACCTCGCCTACATTGCACAAAACAAGGTACAGCTCGCTGATGTGAAGGCCAGAACTGCTCTCGATCGCCAGAAGATCGCCGACGCAGCAAAGGCCGGCGTCGTGGTTCGGGACAAGCAGGTGACGAGCGCGCAGGCGGCGCTTGCCTCGACGCGCGAGCAACTCAAGGACGAGCAACGCGACAGTAATGCCAAGACCACAGAAATGGAAAAGACTGCCGCACAATTGGCTAGCGAAACGCAGGCGCGCTCGGCTGCCGAAGAGAAACTGGCCGGCGCGATGAAGGATTTGGCGGCGATTGCCGCTGTCAAAGAGGATGCCCGCGGATTGGTGATTACCCTTTCAGGCGGTGTCCTCTTCGCTTCGAACAAGTACACGTTGCTCAACACGGCCATGACCAAGCTCGACCAAGTCGCCGAGGCTCTCAAGGCACAGGGTTCGGAGAAGCGCATGGTGGTCGAAGGCCACACGGACAGTCAGGGCTCGGATATGATCAACCAGCCGCTATCGCTCAACCGCGCGAATGCCGTACGCGACTACTTAGTAAACCGCGGCGTCGACGCCGACAAGATTAGAGCGGTGGGTCTCGGCTCGACACACCCGCTCCTCGACAATCGGAATGCCGAAAACCGGGCAAACAATCGCCGCGTTGAAATCATCATTGAACCTTCGCATCTGAGCGCGCGCTGAGCGCCCGCTCGCCCTTAGCCTATCTAGCCTAACGGTCGTCCGGACCTCATGGAGGCCAGGAACATTCCTTCCACAATTTCCTGGCCTCCGGGTCACTTCGAAAGGGATCTGCGAATTGGAACCGACATCGACAACAGACGCTGCTCTAACCCCGCCGTCGCGTCAACGATGGGAGGTTCACGTCTCGATGGCTACGATCTTCAAGGTGGTCGGAAGCGGTCTCGGTCTGTGGGCGGCTTTTCTCCTATGGTCCGAGCTTCTCTTGCTCCTGGTTGCCGTCCTGTTGGCAGTTACGCTTTACCCTGCGGTTCGTTGGCTTGAGGCGAGACGGTTTGGCCGCGGCCTGAGCGTGGCGATCATTGCGGTTCTGGGCGTCGGACTTCTCGTGACATTCGTCCTCCTCGTCTTGCCTCCGCTAACCACCCAGGCCAACTATTTGGCGCAAAATCTGCCTGACTTTCGAGCCCGCGTTTCAAGCAGAATTCCCGCCAAGTTTCCAGCAGTTCAGAAAGCAATTCATGAGCTGTTCGAATCTCCCTTTTCACCGCGGGCAGTCAGCCTCTTCGAGCAATCGTTCGCATGGGGACGCAGTGTCGTTTCCGCCGTAGTTGTGGCGGTTGTAGTCCTGATTCTCACGCTCTATTTGCTGCTCGACGGTAGAAGTCTCTACGCGTGGCTTCTCGCATTCGCGCCGCGCGCTCATCGCGAAAGATTGGCTGCGACGACCGCCGAAATATCTACGATGGTTCACGCTTACGTAGGAGGGCAGTTTTTGGCAGCTCTGCTCTTTGCGGTCTTCACGGGCATTGTCCTGATGGTCCTTCGCGTTCCCGCGGTCCTGCCCCTGGCCGTGGTCGCCGGATTCTGTGATGTCGTCCCGGTGCTAGGAATCTTTCTCGCTACCATTCCGGCCGTCTTGTTGGCTCTGTCGATTTCGCCCCACACTGCCCTGGCCGTCTTTCTCGCCTACGTGGGCTATCACCTTTTCGAAACGTACTTTCTCTTGCCACGTATCTACGGCCACAAACTAAAGATCTCGACCCTATCCGTACTTCTCGCGCTCCTCGCCGGCGGCAAACTGCAAGGAATCATCGGCATCGTGATTGCGCTGCCACTCGTGGCCACGTATCCCATCATCGAACGCCATTGGCTGCGAGGGTACTTGCAGGCGCGGGTTTTGACGGACCACAAGGCGCTAGCCAAGGCGGCCGAGACGGGCAGCGAAGCTGCCATCGATACAGTCCTTCTTGGAGAGCGACACGCCTCGGAGACAACGACCTCGCCTCGATCGCTTCCGCCGGGAGCAAGGGAAAAATAATGAAGAGTCCAGGAAGAGCTGATTCCAACCAAGCATGACGACGCTACAACAACCCGCCGCCTGCAATCGAGACTGTTACGGCCACATCCCGCACATCGATGCCGTAGCCGAGATCAATCTTGACTGCGGGAACGACCACTCCCGGTAGGATTACTCGAACGCCGCCGCCGAAGCTCGCGTGGAGGTCACTAAGCTTGGAACGCAAAGGGGGAGGCGGGATACCGGGCGGCTCGACCGTCGTGCCGCCAGGGTGCCGGTCGAGAAGCGAGGCAGCGTCAACGAAGAGTGCTCCAGCGAGATTGAAGCGTATTTGCGTCCAAGGGACTCGTAGTCGCCACAAGACCGCTTGATCTTCCGCTTGGAGGCTGAAGAGCGTGTCACCGTGAAACTCGTTGAGGGTATAGCCACGCAAGTTCGGCCCGCCAACGCGCAGCTCCTCCGTCACGGGAACGCCGTGGTCCGACGTGGGATAATCAAGAACCATCTTCAGAATGATTGACGGGTAGTTCCACCAGTAATGACGGTACATTTCCAAGCGTGCCTCGAATTTGGAATAGTCGAAGTCCGAAAGCCAGTATCGATCGGACAGCTCGTCTTTCAGGAGTAGAAGCGTTCCTTGCCGGAGTCCCTCCATGGCGCGCGTGTCGTCGTATTGAAACTGAAACTGCAGAAGAAAAATGCGGCCGGCGCGAGAATTGTAGGGTAGGGGAGCGGTATCCACTGCCAATCGCTCGACGGGGTCTACGGTCTGGTGGCGAGCCGACGCCCCAACGTACGCGCGCGTATGAGGGGAGAGCACCCAGCCGATCTGTCCGTCGCCACCAAACACGGTCGTCGGAACCTGCATCACCAGGGAGTGGTTCGCAAATAGCTGGATCTGTTCACGCCGATAAAGTGCGCTCGTCGAATACGTGAGCGGTGCCCCCACCATCAGCGGATCGCGGAACGCGGCAAAGACGTAGCTCGAGATTTGGCCTAGCTGTCCTGCGCTGACGAGCTGAACGTCGCGACCGAACAGATTCTGGTTGCCGTAGACCAGGCCCCCCGCGAGATCTCCGCTACCGATGCTGGCCGTGGGGAAAACGAACCACGCCTGCTTGCCGGTGGCTTCCACGACGACCTCGACCGGGTACGTTTTGTCGTCCAAGTAGATGCGCCGGACCGCCTCCGCGGTCGGCAGCTCTATATATACGCGAACGGCGCTGAACAGGTCGCTTTCGACGAGGCGCTGCTGGCCAGCGCTGAGCACCGAGAAATCGACGGAGTCGCCGGGGTAAAGGCGCATGCGGGCAGCAAGAACCCGATTCGTGACGTTCGTTTGGCCGCGAACGACGATGCGATCGACCACAAGCCGAGCCTCGGCAGACCCAGCCAGCGCGGCAAGTGAAGCCACTATCAAGCCGGCAAGGCAGAACCGAGTGCCGGGCATATCCTAACGTCCTTCAGCAACGACGGAAACTAGTCGCAATCTCTGTGCCAGCCGAAGTCTTAACGCCAAACTTCGTTGTGGGCAAATTGATGGCAACGGCACCTCATTTTGGTTGAACACGAAAGTCCTCCGGACCTTCCATCGTCGCAATCCTCCGAACTTGCCGTAGTGGCCCGAAAGCTGCTGTAGCTGGCGTCGAAAGAAATCGCAACCGAGAAACAACAATGGCTGACACCAACGGACCCCTGCGTAGACTCGAATCGTGGGTATGCGCTCTACAAAGACTTGTCGATGTCGTAGTTGTGATTGGCGCCCAGGCGCTAGCACACACGGCCTTCCGTGAACCCTGGAACGAACAGACGACCACCGTCACGCTCCTCGGCCTGCTCGTATTCGGCTTGGCAGCGGAAGTAGGAGGCCTCTACCGTCCCTGGCGCACAGGAACCGTCCTGCAGGAAACCAAGAATGCTTTGATTGCCTGGACCAGTGTCCCTCTCATCCTGTTCGCGATCTGGTTTCTCACCAAGACCACCGTGCACTACTCCCGGGTCGCCTCATCGGCCTGGTTCGTCCTCACACCGCTCCTGCTTTGTGCTGTGCGCGTCGGTCTTCGGGTCGTGCTTCGGGTCGTGCGGATTCAAGGGCGTAACATTCGCCGGGTAGCAATCTTGGGCTGCACGGAGGACGCTGAACGGTTAGCCGAGTCGTTCGACACGCGGCCCTGGTTAGGCCTCAAGCTCGTGGGCGTTTACGACGACCGGTCGGCAGATCGCCGGTACGTTCCCAATCACCCGCACTGCGTGGTCGTCGGCAATTCCGACGATATGGTCCAAGCCTGCCGGCAGGGCGAGCTCGATGCGGTCTACATAGCACTACCTCTGCGGGCCGAGGTTCGCGCCGGGCAGATTCTGGCCGCTTTGGCCGACACGACAGTCAGTGTCTATCTGGTCGCCGACCTTCTTTACTATTCGCTTCTCCACGCACAATGGAGCCAGATAGGCGACGTTCCGGTCGTCAGTCTACACGACTCGCCCTTCGTGGGTATTGTCGGATGGGTCAAGCGCACCGAGGACCTGGCGCTCGGTACCCTCATCATCGTCCTGACATCGATTCCGATGCTCTTTATCGCTCTGGCGATCAAGGTGAAGTCCCCCGGACCCGTCCTCTTCCGCCAATGGCGCTATGGCTTGTGCGGCAGGCAAATTCGCATTCTGAAGTTCAGGACCATGACCGTCTGCGCCGACGATGCCAACGTCGTTCAGGCGACAAAGGATGACCCCCGCATAACCAAGCTCGGCCGATTCCTGCGGCGCACATCCCTCGACGAGTTTCCGCAGTTCTTCCAGGTCCTGACCGGTGAGCTCTCGCTCGTTGGGCCGCGCCCCCACGCCGTCGCCCACAATGAAAAGTATCGCGCGATCATTCATGGCTATATGCTTCGTCACATCGTCAAACCAGGAATCACGGGCTGGGCGCAAGTCAACGGATGGCGGGGAGAAACGGCCGAGCTCGAAAAGATGGAAGAGAGGGTCCGCCATGATATGGAGTACATCCGCAACTGGAACCTTCTGCTCGACCTCAAGATCATCTTCTTGACCGTCTTCGGGAGAAAGAAGAACCGCAATGCCTACTGAGCTCCCGCGGGATTTGATGTGGCCTCAGTCAGGAGCGTCGTGAAGCTCTCCTAAGCTAGACGTCCCGGGAATTCCTTCCGTCTGGAGGATGGCCCGAAATATGCTTAGCATCGCAAGAATGGCCCCAACGGTAAGACGCAACAGAGGTGACTACGTTCCTGGTCTGGATGCGGAAAGGAATCGCGCTGAGCGACGCCGCACCATCATGCAGGCTGTGGAAAAACGGCTCGATGTTCTGCAGAGTGCCGCTCTGGCGCCCCAAAGCGCGGACCTGAAGGAAGCCGCGCTTAAGCCAAAGCGCAGAAGATCCTCTCGGGTGCAAGGGTTCTTTCGATTGTGAGGTCACCCTCCAGACCGAGGTGACCGAGCGGCAGTGACCTCACCGAAATGCCTTGATGAGTGCCGCTACCCGCGCTCGAATGGACTTGTCGTGCGATGATATGGCCGGAATCTCGCGGTCTATGCCAAGCAACTGATAGACCGCCATTTGAGCGGCTCGCACCGAGTACTCGACGGTAAATACGACATCGTTGGGAATCTCGACAAATTGACTGATGAACGCCAAATTCTTCGATTCGCGAGGAACGGGTAGGGGGCGGTCCTCCCGCTTGCGGGGCATGAACATGCTGGTGATGTAAGGCATCCTGCAGGGAATGCAGTTCGCCAATTCTACAGTCTCCAGATCGAATCGCAGATGCCCACAGAGTTCTTGCAGGATTTCTGCGCCATTGCAATCGGACATCGGGTTGGCAACAAAATTGCCAACCCGATCCGGAAATAGCGAGTATCCCCAGAACACTTGCACGTCGCCGGACTGGTTGGCGAAGTGCGGCTGATGCGCTAGTACGATGGACATCATCCAATTCGAGTCTTTGAGTGTGACGAGGCCGCCAGTACCCGCCTGATTTCCGCTGTATTGTTCCATCTTGTCGAAGAAGGTCGGCGTCTTCAACGTGACCGTGAACGACTCCCAGTAAGATTGCGCGATGCTGCTATTGAAGGCTGCAGGACGACCGAAGTAGGGTCTGTCTTGCGCTAGCTTTTCCCAGAGCGTCCAACCGCCGCTCTCCACCTTGGTTAGCTTCCCGGGTGCGCTTGCCATCGAACCTAAACTCGAGGCGTCGGTCATGGACCCGTTTTGAAAGAAGACGAGGTCGCCATCTTTGACGTTGATGACTTCGCTCCGATCTCGCCATTTGCAATGGATGCCGGTGACGGCGAACTTGCCATCTTCGACCTTGTGATCGAGATCCGTCACGGTGCAACCGGTCGCGAAATTGACTCCGTGGATTTCCAGCCAAGCCTGCAAAGGTCGAACCAACGAATCGTATTGGTTGTAGATGGTTCGCTTGACACCCGCAAGGGTTTCGATGCGGGAGAACTCGAGCATGAAGCGATGCAAGTACCGCTTGAACTCCACGGCGCTATGCCACGGCTGAAAAGCAAATGTAGTCGACCACATGGTCCAGAAGTCGGTTGTGAAGAAGTGAGGCGAAAGCCAATCGGTAATACAACTGGCGCCCAAAACATCTTCATCGGCGTTGTTGAGTTTCAACAATTCGAGACGGTCGCGCATGGAGAACCCCATCGAGGTCACCGGCACCTTCGCGCGACACGAATCCACGAGCCTCGCCATCGAATGCGCCCTGTGCTTCTCATTGAAGTCGACGGTTTCGTCGAACACCGATTTGCCTGCAAGGCTCAGTGACGGAATTGATTTGTAGAGATCCCACGTACATTCGTAGTTGTCGGTGGTCAACATGCGTCCACCGCGAAGCGAATAGCCGCCCGTCGGAAGTTGGGCACCGTCGAGACTTCCGCCCAAGGTAAGCCCCACTTCAAATATCGAAATGTTTGCGCCAGGCAGCGCACCGTCTCGGATCATGAAGGCAGCGGCCGCCAGAGAACCGATACCACCGCCAATGAGATAGGCCTTCTTTTGTTTACTCATGTGGGTCGCACAAGGCACGTCTCATGCCAATTTAGATCTCGGCCGCTTTCGATTCCCTTGCGGGTTCCCTCGAAACGCTGGTCGCAACAGGACCCGTGGCCACCGGTTGTCTCGCGACGGCTTGCGCTTCTGCGCCACTTTTCGCATCCATCAGCGGCGTCCGCCGCCACGGCCGCCCGTGAAGCTTCCACGTCCCCCGGAGTTGCCGCGCGTCCCACCGCTAACGCCGCCCCGAAATCCAGAGCGATTTCCGCCGCCGCCTCCCCGAAATCCGCCGATGGGGACATTGCTGGGACCCGCGCGACGGACGCCACCGTAGCCGTTTCCAGCGCGATTGGCGCCGCCCAGCCCATAGCCGCTCCGACCGCCGCCCGGGTAGCTTCCCCACCCATAGCCCGTCCGAAAGTGACCTCGATACCACCCGAAGCCGGCAGGCCCAAGTGACCCGAAATAGGGCTGCGTGCCCCAGCCCCAGACCCAAGGCGCAGCCAACCACATCCACCCGTAGGAAGGGTAGTACGCGTACGCATATGGACTGGCGTCACTAGCCACCCCTTCGTGAGTGTACTGGTCTCCATAGGGCATCCAAATCCAGCCGTACTCGCTCGTATCTACCCACTGACCGGCGGCTACGTCCTGCGACCGTACAGGCTGCTGAACCGATTGCAGAGTCTGCCCCCGCGTCTGGCTGGGCAGGGGAGGCGGTTGATCTGGCGGCATGGGCGGAGCCTGGCTTGGTGCGGCCGCAGCTGGGTGCACCTCGTCCAACGCGGTACGGGGCACGGGAAGTTCATTCGCACCGCTGCTTGGGTTGTTCGAACTTGTACCCTGGGCTTGAGCGACACCTGCCGCCAGCAGAAAACAGAAGGCTGAGACTGTCTGACTTGTCTTCACGGAACCACCTATAGCGCGAGTGCTACAGCAGGTTTCGGGCCACCCGAGAGAATCTGGAGAGCCCAAGCCTGAAAGGCGTGGACGTCGCATCAACAAACCACAATGAAGGGCAATTCCAGTCAATTCGAATGAGTCCCGCTCTTCCGCAGCCTGCCAGCGAGACAAGCTCCCTTTCTCCGACCGCGATGGGTGCCACCTGATCGACTGTATCCATCGGCACACATCGTGCACTCGAACGCCGCCAACATGACGCCAATTGCGCAGGAACATTCTATCGTCGCGATCTACGAGTCACACATCGGCGCTGAAGCTGCACTCAAAGAGCTCCAAAAGGCTGGTTTCGACATGAAGCGACTGTCGATCATCGGCAAGGACTTCCATACCGAAGAACACGCCCTTGGCTTCTATACGTCGGGCGACCGCATGAAGTTTTGGGGCGTGCGCGGGGCATTCTGGGGAAGCCTCTGGGGAGTGCTGTTCGGCGGCGCGTTTTTCTTCATTCCGGTCATCGGTCCACTGGTCGTCATGGGCCCGCTGGTTGGCTGGATCGTAGGCGCGTTGGAGGGCGCCGCCGTGGGTGCCACGGCTGGAGTTCTCGCCGCCGCGTTTGGCAGTATCGGCATCCCCAATGACAGTATCGTCAAGTATGAGCTCGACGTGAAGGCCGGGAAATTCCTCGTACTCGCGCACGGCACCCCCGAAATGATCGCGCAGGCCCATGCCGTCTTGGGCACGACGGGTGCTTCCTTGCTCGCAGCTCACACCACCTAGTCGCGCCCGGACCACAAGGGAGACGTGAACCGATGAAAGCTCTAGTCTATCAGGGGCCGGGTAAGAAAGTCTTGGAGAGCCGGCCGAAGCCCGCGCTCGTTTCGCCCACCGACGCTATTGTCAAGATATCCAAGACTACGATTTGTGGTTCCGATCTGCACATCCTAAAGGGTGATGTTCCCAGCTGCCGCCCAGGACGGATCCTGGGCCATGAGGGAGTCGGCATCGTCGAGACAATCGGACCCGCCGTCGCAAGGTTCAAGCCCGGTGACAGAGTGCTCATCTCCTGTATCAGCACGTGCGGCAAGTGCCCCTACTGCCGCAGACTCATGTACTCGCATTGCACGTCGGGCGGATGGATTCTCGGCAACGAGATCGATGGAACACAAGCCGAATGGGTTCGTATTCCGTACGCGGATTGCAGTCTTTATCGCGTGCCCGAGGGCGCGGACGAAGAGGCTATGGTCATGCTCAGCGACATCCTCCCCACTGCGTTCGAGTGTGGCGTGGTGAACGGCAAGGTTCAACCTGGTAGCGTCGTGGCGATTGTCGGGGCAGGACCCATCGGACTCGCGGCGCTGCTAACATCTCAGTTCTATTCGCCCGCCCAAGTCATCCTGATCGACATCGACAACAACCGCCTTGAAGCAGCGAAGCGACTCGGCGCTACCGCCGTGGTCAACAGTTCCGACGGCAAGGCTCACGAGAAGATCATGGAGTTGACCGCCGCGCGCGGCGCGGACACCGTGATCGAGGCGGTCGGCCTTCCCGCCACCTTCGAGTTATGCCAGCAGCTCGTCGCACCGGGGGGCACAATCGCCAATATCGGCGTGCATGGGACACACGTAAAGCTGCATCTCGAGTCGCTCTGGAGTCGCAACATCACCATCACCACCCGCTTGGTCGACACCATCAGCACGCCGATGCTGATCGACGTCTTACGGTCACGCAAGTTCGATCCGAAACTTCTCATCACCCATCGGTTCAAACTCGACAAAGTCCTCGATGCTTATGAAACTTTTTCCCGTGCGGCCGAGACAAGAGCTCTCAAAGTCCTGATCGAAGCCTAGGCGCCTCGCGCGAAGGGTTCGAAAACCTGAGGGAGTCACAGTCGAAATCAATCAATTTG
Organism: uncultured Myxococcales bacterium; assembly: GCA_964616265.1. Lineage (GTDB taxonomy): Bacteria > Myxococcota_A > Polyangia > Fen-1088 > Fen-1088 > Fen-1118. The sequence continues at coordinate 11,866 of CAZTTW010000008.1, forward strand.
AACGACAAACGACCTCACTCTGATTGGAGTTCGTCTGGTGCGGGCCTTCGCACGGCGCAAGTACTGGAATTTCCACAGGCTTGGTGGTTGGCCCGATTGCTGCTTTTGGTGCACCAAGATGACTTCCTGGAAAAGCGGATCTCTGTCCGTTCTGACCCGTAAAGAGTCGACCAGCAAGCGTTCGCTGTCGGCACGAGCTCCCCGTTCGCGTCTTTCCGAAGCGGCGCTTCTCAAGCGTGCTCGTCGTAGAGATATCGGCGCCTTCGAGGAATTGGTGGCACGCACCGAAGTCCGGTCGTACAGACTCGCAGTCCGCTACGTTCGCAACGAAAGCGACGCCCAGGAGATTCTGCAAGAGTCCTATCTAGCCGCCTGGACGAACCTGCCCCGATTCGAGGAACGGGCGCACTTTGCATCCTGGATGTACAGAATCGTTGTCAATGCGTCGCTCATGCGGTTACGCAGGCGCAAACGCCACCCGGAAGTGGCCCTTCATGATGTTAGCGTCACCGAGTTGGACCAAGCTTTGGATGCGGCGACGGCTTCGTCCCGTGGTGGCGACTCTCGACGCGAGCGTCCGGACGACCTGATACAATCCGCAGAGCTGCTTCGGTACATCGGAATTGCCGTCGATTCGCTGCCCGAGAAGCTGAGGGAAGTATTCCTCCTTCGCCACGTGTGGGATGTCTCCACGGGAGAAGCCGCCGCAAGGCTTGGACTGTCCACGCCAGCGACGAAAACCAGACTTCATCGCGCCCGGACCGAGTTGCGACAGTCGCTTGGGGAATACGTTGGTTGCTAAGAGTCGGCGACGGTTTAGGTGTGCAGCGGCACGGAATGTGCAGCCTGAAGGCCGAGAGGAGAAAGCCCCGACACCGCAGGACACGACGACGTTAGCGGAATGGCAAGGTAGCTGCTGAAAGAACGAGGCAATGGTCACTGTTCGTAGAGCTTCGGAACGCCACCACCAACGAACTAGCAAGCAAGACGCTTGGTCTACCTTCGAGCCGCAAGATAGAGCCGGTCCTCGCGGCGACGACTTTGGAAGTCTCGAACAGCTGAGCGACATCCGCATAGCGCCCGGGACAGGTGCCCCACGCAATGCGCGACGCGATGTCGAGGTCGTGACCTATGTTCACCAGGGCGTGCTGGCCTACGAAGACTCCTTGGGTCATTCCGGGGTCTTGCAAGCCGGCGAGTTCCACCGAGTGACGTCCGGACGAAGCCTCCGTCATAGCAAGATGAACGCTTCGCGAACCCATTGGGCGCATTTCTACCAGTTTTGGCTATTCCCCTCGGTGACAGAGCTTGAATCAGAACATGTACAGAAGCGCTTCAGTGCAGCCGAGCGCCGGGGCGCTCTGTGCGTAGTCGCCTCACCCGACGCGCGTCGCGGTTCGCTGCGCATCCACGAAGACGCGTTGATTTGCTCGGCTCTTCTCGACCCTGGACAGCACGTTGTTAGGGAGCTTTCGCTCGGCCGAAGAGCGTGGGTCCATGTCCTGCAGGGCGAGGTCAGGCTGAATGACGCCATCTTGTCCGGCGGCGATGGGGCCGGTCTTACGGACGAGCGTGCGGTTTCCCTCACGGCACGGGAAAAGTCCGAGATTCTCCTGGTCGACGTCGTTGCCTTGCCGCTGACTTCGACGAGATCTGGCCGGCCGTAGATTGGCCCGGAAGCTGCTTGTCAGAAGGATGGGGCGCAAAGTCGCGTCTCGAAAGGTCTGGACACATGTTTACCATCGCAATTGGGATCTTTTTCGTCGCAATGTACTTTGCCGCCGGTATCAAATTGGTCCGACCCACCACTCGGGGTTTGATTGAGCGCTTCGGGAAATACAAAGGTCTGGCGCAGCCCGGGTTCAACTGGATCATTCCTGGCGTCGACCGATTGATCCTCGTCAACATCACCGAGGTAATGGTGAACGCCGAGCCGCAGGAGATCATTACCAGCGACAAGCTCAACGCGAGAGTCGACGCTCAGGTGTACTTCAAAGTGAAGAGCGACGAAGAGAGCATCAAGAACTCGCAGTACAGCGTGAACGATTACCAATATCAAATGGTCAACCTAGCCAGAACCACGCTTCGCAATATCATCGGCACTCTGACGCTCAAATCCGCCAACAGCGAACGCGGAAAGATCAACAGCGAGCTGCAAAGGACCATGCGCGACGAAACGAATCACTGGGGCATCGAGATCGTCAGGACCGAGCTCAAAGAGATCGATCCTCCCAAGGATGTCCAAGAGACCATGAACAAGGTCGTCAAGGCCGAAAACGAAAAGGTGGCCGCCATCGACTTCGCCACCGCCACGGAAACCATGGCGGACGGCGCGCGCAGGGCCGAGATCAAGAAGGCGGAGGGGATCAAGCAGGCCAAGATTCTCGAGGCCGAGGGAGAGGCACAGGCCATCCAACTCGTCAACGCAGCTGCCGACAAGTACTTTGTCGGGAACGCACAACTCCTGCGCAGATTGATTACGGTCGAAAAGTCACTAGCCACCAATACGAAGATCGTCGTTCCGATGAACTCCGAGCTGGTCAACATCATCGGAGAAATGGCCGGCCTTGTGCCGCTGGGCGACCATCGGCCTACCTTACCAAAGCCGTATTCCGCGATGTCCCCAAAGAACGCGGATTCGGAACACCCATTTAGGAGCAACGGCGGCTAGCAAGCTGAAACCAGTCCCGACCGATCGTTTGCGCTGTTACGAGCAGTCCACAATTGACTGTCGTAGTTTCTCTCGTAAACAGAGTGTCCGGTCGGCCTAGCCTCTGTTGCGACCCACTACAAATCAGGTCGCAATCAGTTCAACATTGGACTATCTGTGGCGCTGGCGTGACGGGACACGGGTGCGTGCGTCCAACTCGCGCTTGTACGGGCGCGCCGTACGCGTATGCTTCGCTTGATGAATGTCTTGGCAGGAGTAGGGGCGTCGCGAGGAATCGCCATCGGTCCAGCGCACGTTTTGGCAATTCGCACGGTGATTGCCGAACGGCGCATCCTGCGTAGCGCTCGCGCGAGCGAGCGGGCCCGGCTCGACAAGGCCATTGCTTCAGCCGACGAACAACTCGCCCGTCTCGAACGACAGCTGGAAGAAGCAAACCGGGGCGAGGGACACGATCTCATCGAGGCCCATAGGCTAATGCTGCGCAGCCCGGAGCTTGCCGGCGAAGCGGGCCGCTTGGTGAGCGAGGACTGTCTGGCCGCGGAGTGGGCGGTGACGCGCGCGCTGGAGCATATTCGCGGGATCTTCGCGCACCTCGCGGATCCGTACTTTCGCGACCGGGGTGGCGACTTCGAAATTGTGGGAGAGCGCCTTCTACGCATCCTCGTGGGCCTGCCGGAGTTGCGGCCCGATATCGATGCGCCCCGCGGAGGCGTTGTCGTCGGCACGGACATTTCCCCGCTCGATCCGTATCACTTCCATCATGCAGGAATCGTGGCGATGGTAAGCGAGCACGGAGGTCCGACCTCGCATGCGGCGATCATCGCCAGAGCCTTCGGCCTTCCGTACGTGGTTGGAGTCGCGGGCGCGAGCAGGGCTCGTCCCGGAATGACTGTGATCGTCGACGGCACCCGCGGCGAAGTGATCCTGGATCCCGACGCGGACATGCTGCGCGTGTACCGAGCCCGCATCGAGGTGCTTCGCGAAAGGGAAAAGCAGCAGCAGGCCACGCGCGATGAGCTTTCCGTTACCACCGACGGCACGCGCATTCACCTCGGCGCCAACGTCGAATCCGTGGCCGGCATTTCCGCGGCGCTGGCGGCGGGAGCGGAATCCATCGGACTGCTGCGAACCGAATTCCTCTATCTCGACCGCGAGGACCTGCCGAGCGAACAAGAACAATACGATGACGCTGTCGCGGCCTTGCACGCCGCAAGCGGCTTGCCGGTCACCTTCCGGGCGCTCGACATCGGTGGGGACAAGTTGCCACTGAAGGTGAAAATGGCGCCTGGTACCAACCCGGCTCTGGGCATGCGATCGGTGCGGTTCCTATTGCAGCGGCCGGACGTCCTGCGACGTCAGTTGCGCGCGCTCTACCGGGCGGCCTGCGTAGGGCCCATGCGCCTCATGTTTCCCATGGTCTCCGGTGTGACAGAGCTCGAGCAGCTTCGTGCCGTCTGTGACGAGGTTCGCAGCGAGCTCGATAGCGGCCGCATCGCACACGAGCCCGCCACGGCACTCGGAATCATGATCGAAATGCCCAGCGCCGCATTGACCGGCGACCATCTGGCCCGCGCCTGCGACTTCTTCAGCGTGGGAACCAACGACCTTATCCAGTACACCTTCGCGGCCGACCGGGAGAACGACGAGGTCGCCTACCTGTACCAACCGCTACACCCGGCAATCCTCCGTATGCTGAAGACTCTCGCCGAAGTTGCCCGCGCCGCTGAGATTCCCATCTCGATCTGTGGCGACATGGCCGGCGATCCATTCCTGACCTTGGTGCTCATCGGACTCGGGTACCGCGAGCTGTCGATGGATCCCGATCGCCTTCCTCTCGTCAAAGGAGTCGTTCGGGGAACATCGCTCGCCGAAGCAGAAGCCCTAGCCGCGGATGCATTGAAGCTGGAAAACGAAGTCGAGATCATCGCCCTGGTCCGAGCCAAGATTGCCGATCGCTTCGCCGCCGAGATGGACGGATTCCTGCCACGCGCCCTGAATTGAGACCTTGCCCGCACCGCCTCGTGGACCGGGCTTCTTGCCATCAAAGGGGCAGTTGGTGGCGATCACCCGCAGAGACTGTTTATCGCCCTAATTGCCGTAGCCCGCGCTGATGATGTTCGCCTGGATAGCGTCGTCCGTCGCGTCGGATGGGTAGCCCGCGACGATGGCGCCCTCGTAGAATGTTCCCTGGCTCCCGTTGTTGTTGCTGTAGCAACAGTCACCGCCGGCCCCAAGAACGATGGCTCCTTGCTTCTGCATTGGGTTCTTACCGGCGGGCAGAGCGCCGCTGTAGTACGTACCCAACTTGCCACTCGTCGCATCGCCCCCGCGGAGCGCAAATGCCGTTGTTCCGTTATTCTTCTCAATGGCCGTAACGTACTTAGCGGTCTGCGACGGATTGTTGGTATTGTTGCCCGTGGTGGCTCCGGAGAAGACTCCACCCTCGAGATCGGCCATGACCCATGGACCAGCGCCAGCCCCGCTTCCCCAGATCGCCGGGGAAGAGCTGAAGTTGACCGCATCCATCGAAGCGCCGGGAACGTAGGTCCGACTAGTCTCGCCGTTGCCGTAGTCGTAGCAACATCCGTTGTTGTGGTGAGTGCCACTTGTCACCATGTAGACACCTTGAGGCGCAGCGCCGGTTGGTACGCCCGACTTGGATCCGTCATGCCAGTAGGCCTGGCTGGTATTGGTATAGAGCGAATAGACCCGGTGACCGCCGACCGTCAGAGGATCCTTGGTCGCGCTCGCAGCCGTCATGCCCGAATGACCCGGGGGGGTCATATCCTTGGTGTCTGGGGTTTGGGCTGCGACGAGGTTTCCATTGCCAGACTGGTCGTAGACCCTGGTGATCACGCATGTCGATGTACAAAACGCATCTTGCGCAGCGGAATCGGCGAAGCCTCCTGGGCTCAAAACTCCGATGTCTTTGGTCGTGCCGTCCGCGCGCTTGACCTGGTAGAGAGGGCCGTTATACGAGCCCAACAGAGCGCGCACCGTGCTGTGGGCCGCTATGCATTTGACATTGGCGCTAGCGTAGATATCGCACGGCCCGGTACCGGTACCCGTGGCTCCGCCCGCAGCCGTTCCGCCTGCGCCCGTGGCACCGCCCGCAGCCGTTCCGCCTGCGCTCGTGGCACCGCCCGAGCCGGTGGTGGCTCCACCCGAACCTGTCTTGCCGCCTGCGCCCGTGGCTCCGCCTGCGCTGATGGCCGTTCCTCCCGTCCCGGAGGTCGTGCCCCCTGAACCCGTGGCTCCGCCACTTGCCCCACCTGTACCGGGCGTCGTGCTTGCCTTCTGGAGAACAATCGTTCCTGTCAGGGGTAGGACGTTGGACTTAGGAGTCAAGGTCAACGTGTCCCCGGAGACGCAGTAGGAATAGTCCATCTGCTCGTCGACGTTGAGCCCGCTCGCCGAGGTCGTGTATGCGCCGCTGTCGGAGGCGTTGGGGTATATCACCCCAATGCCGCCCTTCTGTTTGGCCGTGGTCGAGCAGTTGCACTGGCCGCTTGCATCGGTCGAGCAGGTCGCGGTGTCCCACCCTGCTGCCGTGAAGTCGCCCGAGATCTTGGAACACTGGACCGGGGTCGACGAAACCGTCAAGCACGAGCTCGACAACGGGAAGGTCATCGAGCCGGTGGTGAGCGTGTTGTCCGAATACGTTCCGTTGGCGTTGGCGGTCCAAGTCCCGGTCACCTTCAGCGACCCGGTAACCGGGACCTTCGCGCACCCCAAATAGAGCGAAGAGCCGTCCATGCTTCCCGACAAAGTCAGACAGGAAGACGTCACGGTCCAGGTCCCAGTCAGGTCGCCACCGCAGGTTTGTCCAGCGGGGCAATTGGCCTGGCTGCTACTCCCGCCGGAGCCGCCGCTGGCCGACGATCCACCGGCCCCTGCGCCGCCACTAGCGTTTCCGCCACTACCGCCGCCGCTCGATCCGCCACAGCCATGGGTAGCGATCGTCGCGAGAGCTACCGCGCTAACGAGTCCGATAAATCCGTTTTTCATGAGACCTCACGACCGATTGCACTGCGTCTTCGTTCCGGAACTAGGCCAACTCGACAGTCGAACCGGCTGGAACATGCCGATTATTAGAGGCAACGGCAGGCAATTCCTATTGTTGATTTTGATCTCGGCCTGCGTCCGGTCATGAAGGGCGCGCAGGCCGGACGGCGGTTCCGCGCTGTTCTTAACCGGGTATCGCGCTACTTGCCGTAGCCTGCGCTAACAATATTCGCTTGAACCGCATTGTCCGTCGCATCGGACGGATAGCCAGCCACGATGGCTCCTTCGTAGAAGGTTCCCGAGCTTAAGGTCGAGTTGCTGTAGCAGCAGTCGCCACCGCTGCCGAGGACGATGGATCCTTCCTTCTGCATCGTGAAGGGAAGCTTGCCCTTGAAGAACGAGGTCAAGTTGCCGGTCGTCGCATCGGCTCCCATTAGCTCGAACTCCGAGGTGCCGTCGTTCTTCTCTATAGCGGTGACATACGGCTGCGTCATACTGAGATCGTTATTGTTCGTGCCGCCCTGGCCTTGCGCTTTGAGACCGCACTCGAAATCGGCCATGACCCAGGGACCGGAGCCGGCCCCCTGCGACCCGAACTGCGAATTGGTGCTGAAGTTGACAGAATCCATTGAGCCGCACGAACCCACCGTTCGAGATGTTTCGCCATTGCCATAGTCGAAGCAGCACCCGCCGATGTTCTTGTGCGTGCCGCTCGTCACCATGTAGACGCCTTGGGGAGACTTGCCCAAAGGCATGCCCGACTTGGAACCGTCCCTCCAATAGGCCTGCCCGGTCCCCATCCAGAGCGAGTAGACCTTGTGACCGCCGACAGTCAGCTGCTCTTTGGTCGCACTGGCAACTGTTTGAGAGGAGGACTTGCTACGAACAGTGGCATCTTCCGAATCCGTCGTCTCGGCTTCGACGAAGTTTCCATTTCCGGACTGGTCGTAGACCTTGGTGATCACGCATGTCGTTCCCGTACAGAACGCGTCTTGCACCGAGGAGTCGGCAACGCCTCCCGGGCTCAGGACTGGGATGTCTTTCGTCGTGCTGTCCGAGGCGCGCTTGACCTGGTAGAGAGGTCCGCTGTACGAGCCAAACAATGCGCGGACTGTGCTGTGCGCGGCGACGCATTTGTTGCTGGCAGCCGCGTAGATGTCGCACGGACCCTTGCCGGAAGCGCCACCGACCGAGCTCGTGCCTCCCGTTCCAGAACTTCCGCCAGCGCCCGTGGTACCGCCGCCGGTCGCGCCGCCCGAGCCAGTAGCGCCGCCCTTGCTGGTGGCTGTTCCGCCCGTCCCGGCCGTCGTACCGCCCGAACCCGTCGTGGAGCCACCTGCGCCGGTGGTGGATCCGCCAGCGCCAGTGTTGCCACCCGAAGCCGTGGTCCCGCCACCTGCTCCGCCTGAACCGGGCGTGCTCGCCTTCTGGAGGACAATCGTTCCTGTCACGGGCAGGACCTCGTACTTAGGAGTCAAGGTCAACGAGTCTCCGGACACGCAGTAGGAATAGTTCATTTCCTCGTCGACTTTGAGCACGCCCGACCCCGACGAGGTCGTGTAGGCACCGCTATCTGACGCATTTGGGTATATCACCCCAATGCCGCCTTTCTGGTTGGCGGCGAGCGAGCAGCTGCACTGGCCGCTCGAATCGCTCGAGCAGGTTGCGGTGTCCCAGCCTGCTGCCGTAAAGACACCCGAAATCTTCGAACACGCGACCGGGGTGGACGAAACCGTCAGGCACGAGCTCGACAACGCGAAAGTCATCGAGCCGGTCGTAGTCGTGTTGTCCGCATACGTTCCGTCGGAGTTGGCAGTCCAAGTCCCGGTCACCTTCAGAGACCCGGTGACCGGAACATTCTGGCACCCCAAATAGAGCGCAAAGCCGTCCATGTTTCCCGATAACGTCAGACAGGAGGACGACACGGTCCAGGTCCCTTTCAGGTCGCCACCGCAGGTTTGTCCAGCGGGGCAATTGGCCTGGGTGGAGCCACCGGAGCCGCCGCCACTGCCGCTAGCGCCGCCGCTGGAGGTTCCGCCACCGCCGCCGCTCGAGCCGCCGCAGCCGTTGGTTGCCATCGCCGAGGCGAGGGCTAGCGTGCTAACAAGTCCGACCAGTACGTTTCGCATGAGACCTCTCGACGTATTTGTG
>CAZTTW010000009.1:0-20668 GCA_964616265.1 uncultured Myxococcales bacterium
TCGGCTCCGACGGCTTCGGCTCGGGCGGACTACGTGAAGACGGGGCAAGCACCAGCGCCAGTGCCCAGGGCGGACGCCAAACTGACTCTGCGCTCGACGACTCTGGCACTAGCGACGCCGGGCTGGACCTCACGACATGTCTGCCAACCTGGACCGACGATGCTGGGCTTGGAGAATGCCCTTGCATCACCCAGTTTGACGATCTCGTGAGCCTCATGGGAACGGCGTGCAGCTCGGTTGGACTCGGATGCAACTACGCCGTCGGCTGCGGAGTCTATTGCGCCTGTGGGCCTAGCGACGGAGACAAGCCGTTGTGGTCGTGTCTCGTGCCTCTTTGCTACTAGCTCAATCTCCTTCCTCACCTCGCCGTACTTTCAGCTATCCTTCTGGGCATGCCAGGCAAAGGGAAACGCCGCATCACGCCGCTGATGGTTGGGCATCCTCTGGATGAGGAAGACGCCTTCGGCCGCACGGCAGAGCACTTCTTTACTGAAGGCGAAAAGCATGAAGCGCGCGGATGGGAAGATATCCTGCCGCTCGATGACGAGCCGGAGCCGAGGCGCCGTCGAGGATCCATCGACAAGCTTCCGCGCCGGTGGAGCGCCGTCGTCGCACTTGTCGCGCTTTGCATTTGTCTGGTCTTCGGAGCCGCGGCCGGCGGCTTTGCACTTTTCGCGAAGGGCCGCGGTGGAGACCCGATGGCGTTCATCCACTCCTGGTGGTCGGCGACGCCCCGCGAATCGACCGCACGGCCGACGCCGAATCCGGTCCTGCTAGAGACGCCACCGGAGACCAACAGAGCGCCACTCGGACCCGCGCCCACGCCAGCCCAGGCGGCACCTCTGGCCCCCGCCGTGGCACCCGCTTCCGAGGCGCCTGCGATTCCCGAAAGACTTCCGCACTTCGACGACCACCCGAAACTGGCGGCGCCTATGCCGGATGTCGAGGGCCAGGAGAGACTGAGAAAAGACGCACTCGCTACCCACAGGCGACGCCATCGCAACGAGCCGCGCGACAATTACATCTGGTCTCCGGAGCTGAACGCGCTCGTTCCCGTGTCGTCGATGCCGCCATCGCAATAGCCGCAGCAACGGGTCGATAGCTGGCTTTCAACAGATCGCAATGAGAATGCGGGCGCCTAAGGTGCCCTTTCAGGGACCTGCCAGCCACGCGATTGCAGCGTCGAAAAGCCGCCCGCCTTCGGTGGTCAAGGCGGAGGCTGACGTTTGCGACAGGAAGAAGCCCATGCGCCGCCCGGGCGCGACGAGGCCAGGCATATGAGCGCCAGCTTCGTAGGCGAAGATTGACCACTCTGTCGGTTGGCTGGGCAAGGATGCGACCCTGATCGCTTGCGCGTTGGGCACGCCGTAACCGACCTGCTGGGCCGAGGTGAACACGGCTACTGCGCCCGACAGTCCCGCTGCCAACGCACCAACCGTCCCATCCACCACGATCGAGCTTATCGGCGTCGAGGTGTTACCAGAGGCTCCGGTCGCGGTGTCGATGAAGCCCATGTCCGCGTAGAGTACCGGCTCGCACACAATGACGGGTTTGGCGAGCGCACGGAACTTGCTACCAACGTTGGTCGACGCGACCGTTCGCGAAACCAAGACGATAGTCTCGACCACGGTGGGGCTGCTGCCAAGACTGCCGTCCTTGACCACCGTGACAGTGTAACCCTGGCCAGCCAAGCGCGACTGAATGCTCAAGTCTCCCGCATTGAGTGGCGTTGTGCCGACGACGAAAAGCACCGACTTGGTCGGAGGAGCATCAGGACTTGCCGCATCGGTCGGCATCGCGCCGCCAGCCCCGGATGCACCGCCTGCGCCGTTCGTGCCGCCGGTTCCCAAAACACCGCCGGCACCACCGGTCGTCGTTCCGCCGGTCGCCACGGTGGCGTCTCGGAAATCAACGGAGCTTGTGTCGTTCCCGGCGTCGGCCACGGCGACATCGTACGCCGCATCCGCAGAACCGCCAGTGCCGCCGGCACTGCCGTCGAACCCGGCCTGCGCGCCGCCGGTCGCGGGCCCCTCGACGCTATCGGGTCGCACGATGACCTCCGCGGCCCCGGAGGAGCCATCTACGTAGGCCGATTCACTCTTCGCAAGATCCCCCATCGGACCATCGTAAACTGGGCCACTTACCGTCGAATCGATCTCGGCGTCCCTGCGCCCATTCTTGAGATAATCCAAAGATCCCAAGCCGCACGCCAACTGACAGCACAAAATGGCGGCGGCGGCGCCAAGGAGCCACTGCAACCTTCGTTTGCTGCTCACCACAGGAATCCTTCGGATCTTCCGCCCCGGCTGGAACGCTGAGGGGCAAGGAAACTCATGGTGCCTTCGTTTCGATACGCGTCCGACGAATCGTGACGGCTCGTTACATACAGATAGACGGCAACACCCAAAGAAACCAAACCAACTGCCAACGCTCCGTTCGCCGCCCAGTACTTCGTCCTTACACTGTCGACATTGGTCGCATCACAGTACGGGGCACAACTGTGCTCGAGCTCGTTCTGCTGACTGCGTCCCCAAAGGCCGAACAGCGTAAAGCCGGCCACGCCTAGCGCCCCCATGCCCACCAATCCGTAGGCGAGAAGCTTCCCGCTGCCCGAGCTCGCCTCATTCGTCCTCGCCGCGCCTGGCGCGAACGTGCGGCTGGTTTCGTCCTTCGCAGGCGAACGAAACTCAACATCGACAATGCGATTGTGCTCGCCTTCGCGGATCAACAGTTGCTTTTCGATGGGACGAAAGCCGGTCACGCTGAATGAAAACGTTCGCAAGCCCGGATCCACCGCGACCGCCTTTCCGTCTAGCGCTCGCGTGAGTAGCTTGCCATCGCAAAGGACCTCGACATCGGTCTGATCCGCGCCATTCCGCCGAACAGCGAAGACTATGCTGGGCAGCGCACTCTCGACCTGGTCCAGCCAGCGGGAGCAGTCGTCACGAATGAACTTCGCACAATCCTCGGCGACGCAGATACGAAGCTGGCCAAGGGCCGCTTCTAGGTGTCCGCGGACTTTCTCTTCCTGAGCCTTTTCATAGGCTTCGTTGCAGGTCGTTGATTGACCGCTCGCCACGCTCGGCAGCAGAACTGCAACGCTAATCGCCAGGGCAAGAACTACTCGACACTTCGCCATCGGCGCACCCCTTTGCAATAATTGCCTACCGACATTGTGGCTTGATCCGGCGAATACCTTGAAGGTCGATGCTATAGGGCGGGTCACAGTCCTTTTGGGGTGCCTGTTGCTGCGCCCTTTCCGACACGGTGGACCTGATTCTGGCGCGGACACTGCGGCGACCCTTGATTTTCGCCGGGTGGCTGGCAGTGACAGTATCGCGATTGGCAGTCCCGGTTTCGACGTTTGCCTCTCGGACTCCTGCGAGCGCTGGCGGCGACGATTTCGGCTCTTCCGGCGGCGCCGGCGGGCGGATGGCTTCGGACAGCGGCCGTGACGGCGTCTCCAACCGTCGAGATCGCACGTCGTCTGGCACAACTAGTTCGGTTCGTCGCGAGAAACGAAGAATGCCGACCGCAACGACGACGCTCAGGACCGCCGCCACGACAAGAGTGGTCTTGCCGAGGCGCGAGCTTGGAGCCCGTTGAAGCTCGGGCGAAGGAGACAGCACAATTTCGCCGCGCCCCACTGTCGATGGTTGATTGGGTTGATTGGGTTGATTGGGCTCATTGGGGCCGCTCACGCCGCTCTTCTCAGCCGTACTGGCGTTTGCGTCCACGACGCTTGGAAATGTCACCCCGTGCTTTGCTTGCAAGCTCTGATCTTCCTCCGCGGGACCGAGCTCGGTCGTGGAGCGCTCGATTCTGGAGACAATCACCGCTCGTTCGGTCAGTGTCTGGCTGCAAAGACGTTGTACCCAGTCCCCCACTTTGCGGGACGACGCAAGTGGAATTGCCTCCTCGATAGCGTCCGCGAACTCGCGGGCTGTCTGGAATCGTGCACGGATGTCGCGTTCAAGCGCTTTCATCACGACCTGATCGAGCGCCCGAGGCACTTCCTTATTGACGATACTAGGTGCAGAAATGGGCTCGGAGAGCACCATGGCCAGCGCAGTGGCCGGATCTTCGGGCTTGAAGAGACGCTTGTGCGCGAGCGCTTCCCAAAGAACGATCCCTGCTGCAAAAATGTCCACCCGTCGGTCCACTGGCCCCGAACGCATTTGTTCGGGCGCCATGTAGGCTAGCTTTCCCTTCAGCTGCCCCTCATGTGTCGATTGGCAGCGTGAGACAGCCTTGGCGACGCCAAAGTCGAGCACACGCGGAACACCATCTGCACCAACGATGATGTTCTGGGGCGAGATATCGCGATGGACGATGCCGAGCGGTGCCCCCTGTTCGTCAACCGCCTCATGCGCGGCGTGCAAGCCGTGGAGTGCTCCACTGAGAATGCCGGCGCTGACTGAAAGAGGAATCGTCACCTTTGCAGAGCGTGCAGAACTCAATAAATGGGCGAGTGTTTCGCCATGAATGTATTCCATGACGAGGAAGATCTCCCCGTCCTCTTCCAAGACCACATCGAGTGGCACGGCCACATTCGGATGTTGAATACGAGCCGAAAGACGAGCTTCGTCCACGAACATGGAAACAAACTCGGCATCGCTGGAGTAGTTCGGATGGAGGTGCTTGATGGCGACTGTGCGAGAAAAGCCGATCGCGCCGATGAGGCGCCCGAAATGCACGCTTGCCATTCCGCCGGATGCAATCTTGTCGTGCAGAGAATAGCGTCCGACGACGCGACCTGGCCGTTTGGGCGGAACCGCAGACTTACCCGTCTCCGAACGCATCCGGCGGACAGTATATCACTTCACAGTTTTCTATTGGGGTGATGGCAAAGGCGCGCCGACGCGCCAGGACCCAGGAAGGTGTTCGCACCACATGTGGTTGACCTGCTGATCCCTAAAATCGGCCGCTTCATCTTCCCAATACGACCGTGCCCTCTCGCTGCTGGGCAACACGACAGGACGCATTGTCCTTACGGCACCAATGAAATGTGGAGCCCGAAGTAGTCGGAGTATTCAGTCGACAGAGGACTGGAGCCATGGATAGGCCAACGCTAGCATCCGACGGCGAGACAGCCACGGATCCGCAGCCGCTCCCCTCGACGAGCAGATCGATACGCTGCTTTGCCTCTTTTCAGTAGCCGCGGTTTGCTGGATCCAGGAGCTCGAGCTGGCGTTCCATGAGCTCGATTTGCTCGGAGAGGACTTGTGCCATGCCACGCGCCTCCTGCACGATTCCCGATGGTACGGCTTGCCCGGGTACACGAGCCGGCATCTCCGCCGTGGGAGCGACCGTTGTCTCAGTCCCTGCCTTGGCCGACCTGGCTGGATCGATCCACAGACGCTTGCGCTGGAAGGGATAGGTCGGAAGCGACATCGGCAGCCTTGTTTCTCCGGCGTGCAGGCAGCGCCAGTTGACAGCCGCGCCCGCGAGCCATGCTTGGCCCAGGGCAGACACGAAAGCCTGATCAGCGGAAATCGGCTCGTTCGCACGCGGCATGGCTTGGATGATCGTGTTCGCTTCCGTACGGGGCAAGTGGCGACGAGCTGACACCGCTAGGTTTCCGCTTGGCCCCATATCGATGGCGACGTACTTCCTTTCGGCTCTGGTCCGCTCGAACGCCTGGCTGAAGCGGACGGGCTGGCGTAGCTGGCGTGCCCAGTACGAGGGATCGGTCGCTTCGTCGGGTGAGAGCCACGTCCCGGTAAGCGTCGACGAGATGGGTATTTGGGGGGCGAAGCGCGCAGCTCGACCGACGACCTCGGCAAGGGCAGGCACGATCGGATCCATCATACTGGAATGAAAGGCATGCGAGGTGTGCAGGGCGATGCAGCTCGTGCCTTGCTTCTTCATGGCTTCGTCGAAAGCCGCGATGGCTTCATTCGGTCCCGAAACCACCGACAGAGAAGGTGCGTTGCAACCCGCGAGTGAAACGCCGCCGGTCAAGTGAGGCGTCAGAGCCGCTTCACTGAGGCTGACCGCGCGCATGCTTCCGGGCGGCATCGATTGCATGAGGCGCGCACGCTCGGCCAAGATCAAGAGGGCGTCCTCCAGCGAGAAGACCCCGGCCAGGCAAGCAGCGGCGAATTCCCCCACGCTGTGGCCAATCATCGCGCTGGGACGGATGTCGAGGTCCATCCACAAGCGCGCCGAGGCGTAGCCAATGACGAACAACGCGGGCTGCGCCAGACCCGTCTGATTGAGACGCGCAGTCGCGGACGCTTCTTGGTCGTCGGGCGGAAAGATGATGTTGCGCAAATCCAGATGAAGACTGTCGGCTAGGATTTCCGCGCATGCATCGACGCTGGACTTGAAAACGGGCTCGGAAGTATAAAGAGCCTTGCCCATGTTCACGTGCTGGGCACCTTGACCCGGGAACAGAAATAGGAATTCAGGCTTCTTATCGTCGAGGCGGCGCGAAGAATTGCCGGCCGGCTTGCGCAGAGCCGCCGCGCCTTCCGCGGTGGATTGGCAGACGACTGCGCGGCGGTGATCGAAATGCGTGCGCGCCGTCTGCAGCGTGAAGGCCACGTCGGGCAAGCTCGCATCGGGGCAAGATTCGAGGTGGCTGGCCAAGTTCTCGGCGGCTTTCCCGAGCGCGGCCTCCGTCCGCGCCGAGAGCACCAGCAGCTGATGCTTCTTGCCGGGGCCGGACGCTTGCGGAGGCGCTTCTTCCAGGATCACGTGGACATTGGTTCCACCAAGGCCGAACGAGCTTACGCCCGCCCGTCGCGGGCCGTCCGGGGCTTTCCACTCGCGCAGCTCGGAATTGACGAAGAAGGGACTGTTGGCAAAGTCGATCTGGGGATTGGGCGATTGGAAATTCAGACTGGGCGGGATCTCCCTGTGAATGAGAGCCAGCACGGTCTTGATGATTCCCGCGACACACGAGCCCGCATCCAGGTGTCCGATGTTGGTCTTGACGGAGCCAATGGCACAGTATCCGTTGCGCTGGGTTCCAGAGCGGTAGGCGTCGGTCAGGGCGGTGACTTCGATGGGATCGCCAATGGCCGTGGCGGTGCCGTGTGTTTCCACGTAGCCGACGGTGTCGGGATGAACTTGGGCCAAGGCCAAGGCACGCCGAATGACGGCGGCCTGCCCGCGCACGCTCGGGGCGGTGAAGCCGACCTTGCTTGCACCGTCGTTGTTCACCGCGGTCGCCTTGATCACGGCATACACTCTGTCGCCGTCTGCCAGCGCCCGATCGAGACGCTTGACGGCCAGAAAAGCAACGCCACTTCCGCGTACCATGCCCCTGCCCTGGGCATCGAAGGCGCGCACGTGGCCGTCCGGGGAAAGTGTACCTCCGTCGACGTAGAGGTAGCCGGTCACCGGCGTGATCACCCGGCAACCGCCGACCAAGGCGACGTCACAGTCGTCGGCTCTCAGACTCTGGCAGGCCAGGTGAAGCCCAACGCCCGACGAGGAGCAGGCGGTCTGCACATTGATCGCGGGACCGCGCAAGTCCAGCCGGTACGCGACTCGCGTAGCAGGGAAATCCTTCTCGTTCCCGATCATCATGCTGTAATCGCCGGACATGCCCATCAGCTTGGGATGGGTCAATAGATGGCCGGTCAAATAAGCATCGCGGGCGACGCCGGCGAACACGCCGACCCGACAGTCTTCAGGCGTCGTGCTGTAGCCGGCGTGCTCCAGCGCCGACCACGCGCATTCGAGGACGGCCCGATGCTGGGGATCCATAAGCTCCACCTCGCGCGGCAACATGCGGAAAAAATCCGCGTCGAATCCTTCGATGTCGTCCATGGCCGCCGCTGCCTTGACGTAGGCGGGATCTGCAAGGAGCTCGGAGTCGACGCCGGCCTTCTGCAGCTCTTCATCGGTGAGCCTGCGAACCGATTCCACGCCACCGCGCAGGTTGCTCCAGAACTCGTCGAGATCTTTCGCGCCCGGCACTCGCACCGCCATGCCAACAATGGCGATGTCGGCCGTGTCGGCGATGTTGGTCGCGGCTCCCGCGTCCCGGATCGAGGCGTCCGCGGCTGGGGTGCTCGCCGTTTTGCTGGGTTCTGCCGCGCGCTCGTTGGGAAAGCGCTCGGCCAGCGCCGCAGGATAGCGTCGTCGCAAGGTCGCAACGAATTCACCCACGGTGGGCGCTTCGAAAATCGTGACCATGGGCAGCGCGACTCCCAATTCCTTTGCCATGGCACCGATGAACTGGATGGCCTTGATCGACGTTCCGCCCAAGTCGAAGAAACGCTCGTCCGTACCGACCTGCGGCAGACCCAAGATGGCCTGCCAACGCTCGACAACGAATTGCTCGGCCTCACTACGCTGAGATGCGCTGCTCGTTACTCGCGCAGTGGGCGGCACCTTGCTGGGCTTGGGAAGACGTGAGCGGTCCACCTTGCCGTTGGGAGAAAGTGGAAGCGCCTCCAGAGTGACAAATGCCGTTGGCACCATGTAGTCGGGCAGAACTCCGGCCAATTGGCGCTTGAGCTCGGTGGCTTCGATGACGGTGCCCTTGGTTGTCGGAACGACATAGGCCAACAGGGAAAGGTCGCCGGCCGCATCCTCGCGAGGCAGGACATAGGCCTGCTGAACGCCGGGGAGCTTTTCAATCGCCGTGACGATCTCGCCAAGCTCGATGCGGAAGCCGCGGATCTTCACCTGGTGATCGATGCGTCCGAGAAATTCAAGCTCGCCGTTCGGCAGGTAGCGAACCAGATCGCCCGTGCGATAGAGGCGATCACTTGCGCCCTGGGTGAAGGGATTGGCCACGAATTTCTCGGCGTTGAGCTCGGGGCGATTGACGTAGCCCGCACCCACGCCCACGCCCCCGATACAGAGCTCGCCGGCCGCTTCGTCAGGGACCAGACGCAAGCACCGATCGAGTATGTAGAGCTGGGTGTTTGCGACGGGGCGGCCGATGGGGATCGACGCCGGATAGTTTTGCGGATCCCCCAGACGGTGGAAGGCGCACACGTCCGTGCATTCGGTGGGGCCGTAAGAATTCACCACGGTGGCCTTGCACCACGGGGCGTTCCGCCAGGGTGCCAGCCTGGCAAGGGAGATGGATTCTCCGCCCAGCACCACATAGGTCAGCGAGCACAGCTTGCGCAAGGAATGGTCGCTGGTATTGGCAAGCAGGCCATAGAAAGCGCTTGGCGTGCAGTTGGTCAGGGTAATCTGGTGTTCTTCGATGAGGTCGAGAATGCGGGCGGCGTCGTAGTGGGGTGTATCGAGGAGCACTAACGTGCCGCCCGAAACGAGCGGCACGAAGAGATTCTTTTGCGTGAGATCGAAACTGAGCGAGCTGAAGACGAGGAAGCGGCTGCTCTGGTCGAAGCCGAATTCATCGCGGTACCAGGCGAGCAGGTTGACGAATCCGCGGTGATAGACGAGAGAACCCTTGGGCTTCCCTGTCGAGCCCGAGGTGAAGATCATATAGAGGAGAGCATCCGCTCCACTTGTCGCGGGAAGATTCTCGGCGGAAAAAGCCGCCAGTCTCTCGTTTTCCGCATCAAGCAGGAACAACTTGGTTTGCGACGCTGGAATGCGGTCGGCGAGGTGCTTTTGCCCGAGCACGATGGCAACGCCCGCGTCTTCGATCATGAACGCTTGGCGATCGTGCGGGTATTGCGGATCGATAGGGACGTAGAGCGCGCCGGCTTTGATGGCCCCGAGGAGCGCGACCATCATATCGGTCGATCGCTCCATGCAGATACCCACTCGACTTCCTTCGCGAATGCCTTGGCTGCGCAGATAGTGCGCAAGGCGGTTGGCCTGGGTGTTGAGCTCGGCGTAGCTCAGTCGCTGGCTTGCACAGATAACCGCAATGGCATCGGGGGTGCGTGCGACCTGGTCTTCGAATCGTTCGTGCACGAGCAGCTTCGCTGCCAAGGGGCGCGCGGTTGCGTTGCGCGCGCGCAGAAGGACATCTTTCTCCGCTGCTGCGAGTAAATCGATCTCTGCGGCCTGGCCTGACGGATGCTTGGTCATCCATTCAAGCGCCGCAAGAACGTGCTCGACCAGAACGCGGACGCGCTGAGGCTTGAACAGGGACGTCGCAAAGGCACAGGTGCCGGCCACTCGGCCCGCCGTACGCACGAGCGAGAAGTGCAGATCGAAAAGAACCGTGGCGCGCTCGAAGGGAAAGGCTTCGACCGCGAGACCTTCAAAACGCGCTGTCGGCGCATGGCTGGCGCAATCTTCGACGACGACCTGGAAGAGAGGATGGCGGGCGAGATCGCGAGGCAAGGCCAGCGCCTCGAGAATCCGCTCGAAAGGAACCTCCTCGTGCGTACGGGCCTGCTCGATGGTTTGGAAAGTGGACGCCGCAAAAGTCGCCACGTCCATCGCGCTGCCGAGTCCAAGCCGGACGGGCAACATCGTGGCGAGGCGACCGACCACCTGGGCCGCTTCCGGCTTGCCTCGGTTGGGCGACGGAATTCCGAGAATCACCTCATCCAGGCTGCTGTGTCGGCCGAGCACCGTGGCCAGCGCGGCAGTGAACACCGAAAACAGATCTGTGTTGGTGCGCGCGCAAAAATCGTCGATGGCTCCGAGAAGGGGCTCGGGAATGAAAAATGGGACGGTCTGTCCGGCGTAGGCGGTTCGGGGCGGCCGCGGAAAATCCGTGGCCAGGCCGAGTACAGGCAGCTCCCCTGCCAACTTTTCTTGCCAGTAGGAGACGTGCGGCTGAAATCCCCGACCGTGGGACTGGTCGCACTGCCAACTCGCGAAATCGGCAAACTGAATGGCTAGCTCGGGCAGTTCCTGGCTTCGAGGTGACAGTTGATTCGAATAAAGGACACCCAAATCGCGCCAAAGAATCGCGAGCGAAGTCTCGTCGGCGGCCATGCGGTGCACGGAGAAAATCAGGACATGATCCGCCGCGCTTAGGCGCGCAAGGCGCGCGCGAATCAGGAGATCCTGGGTCAGGTCGAACGGGATCTGTGCGAGCGCCGCGATGGCGGCGCGCACCGCCGCCTCCGGATCCGCGTGTTTCGAAAAGTCGTCTTCCTGCAAGGGCAGGTCGACTTTTGGCAGGATTCGTTGTACCGGCTTGCCGTCGACCACCCCGACTACGGTCCGCAGGGCCTCGTGTCGTTGTACGAGCGCGGACAGCGCTGCCCGAAGGGTCGAAACTTGCAGCGGCCCACGCAG
The DNA here is from genome assembly GCA_964616265.1 of uncultured Myxococcales bacterium. Taxonomy (GTDB): domain Bacteria; phylum Myxococcota_A; class Polyangia; order Fen-1088; family Fen-1088; genus Fen-1118. The sequence goes on from CAZTTW010000009.1 coordinate 11,146, forward strand.
CCGGACCGCCGCGGTCACGTGGTAGACGGTGCTGCTCGGCTCGACAAGGCTAAGGAGCCAGTAGCGGTCTTGCGCATACGAGAGGGCAATGGGTCTGTCGCGGGAGAGGGCCGGAATGCTGGGAGCGGCGGACGTCTCTTGTTCTGGCATGGTCGCGAACCTCTAAGCGGAGGCCTTGGCGGCGGTTGCGCTTACCTCGAAGCTTGCCTGCAACGGCGCCGCCATCGCGGTGACGTGGGGGTGCCGCAAGAGCGATGCGTGGCCGCCCGTGACATCGACAACCTCTGCCTTGCGTACGAGGAATTCCTGCCAACCAAAAAGCGGATCGACGAGGAGTTGCAAGAGCGGCGGATCCCCACCCTCGCCCTGCGTGGCTCGGTAGATCACGGCTTGGGCGTGCGCCAATTTCGGTGGGACGTATTCGCGCTCGGCCATCCCGAAAACTTCCCGCACGGTCGGGGCGCGAAGTCCATCGGGCCAGCTCTTTCCTTCGCGGAAGATCTTGCGCAGGAGCAAACACAGGATGCGCGAGCGCAGGTCTCGGTAGCGGCTTTCGAGGTCGTAGCGCAAATAGGATTCGAGTTTCTTGGTCGCCTGACGAGCGATCTCGCCAACCGTGGCGAGCGAGACATCGCGGAACAAGCCGCCAAACCTCTGCCAGCGCTGCTCCGCCACGCCGGCCCGCTTCTTGGCTTGGGGAGGCGAGCTTTCGATCAGGGCCAGATGTCGAATCTCCTCGCCCTTCTCTTCCAACTGATGGGCTACCTCGAACGCAATGAGTCCGCCGGCGCACAGACCGCCGAGAAAATAGGGTCCCCTTGCTTGGCGCCTACGGATCTCTCCCACGTAGTGCTTGGCGGCTTCCTGAATCGTCGTGTGCACCATGCCGAGCCTGCCCACGCGAAGCGGCTCGAGGCCGTAGACCGCAACAGGCTTCGGCATCAGCAAGGCCAGGTTGCGGTAGAGCAGAGTCTCGCCGTCACCGTCGTGAATGAGGAAGAGCGAAGGTCCGTCGCTGCCCTCTCTCAGTCGAACCACGCAGCCTTCGCGATTGGGAACCTTCTGATTGATCGCCCGAGCCAGCTTGCTCGGCGTCCCGGCATCGAGAAGCGTCGCCATGGGCAAGCGCACCCCGAATTGATCCTGGATGGCACCGAACAGCCGGACTGCGATGAGCGAATTGCCACCGAGCTCGAAATAGTCCTGCTCGGGGCGGACACCGGGCACGCCAAGCAGCTGCTCGAACAAGAGACACAGCCGCAGCTCCAGCTCGGTGCGAATTTCCGATGCGTGGGCTTTCTCGCGCGCCTTGGCGGGCGCGGGAGTCTCGGCCACAACTTCGGTAAGAACACCGTCATGACGAAGGCGTGCCCGGGCGCCCGTTCGTTGCATGACTCCGTCACGCACGATCGCCAACTCTCCGGGAATGCCAAACGGTACGATCCGATCCCGGTCATCGACGACCTGCCATTGCGTGAGCCCTGCTTGGGCCGTCGTCCCGCGCCCCCGCTCAACTGCCCAGGCCGGCGGCATCGCCGAAACCTGCGTGAGCCGGGCCAGGACACGCTCGCGCTCGCCACCGAGCAGGTCGATGTCCCACAGAGGCGAGGCCGGGGTTCGCACCAACTCTCGCAGCACGTGCTTGTAGCAATTCACCCAATGCTCGACGGTTTCCCGATCGAAGAGATCCAGCTTGAACTCCACGGCGCCAGCCACACGCTCGCCCCAATCTTTGACCCACAAGGTGATGTCGTTGGTGGATGCACCCGATTCCAACTCCAATTGCGACAGCGAAAGGTTACCCATGTGGGAGCTGCGCTGGCTTACCTGCTGGTAGCTGAATTCGATCTGAAAGGCGGGCGAAAATCCCCCGCCTGCTCCTCGCGGCGAACGCACGTCCAGGCGCTCGAGCGGAAATTCTTGATGCTCGTAGGCCGCAAGGCAGAGATCCCGAACCGACACCACGAGCTCGGCGAAGGTTTGTTCCAGATCGACCTTGGCGCGCAGGAGAAGCAGGTTCACGAAGGGACCGATGAGACCCTCGATACTCGGCTGGGTGCGAGCATCGACCGGAGAGGCAACGACGATGTCGCGCGTGGAGCCTAGGCGCGCGAGCAGCACGTAGAGAGCGGCGAGCATCGTGATCTGCGGCGTGACCGACCCTTGCTGGGCAAAGCGCCGAACGGCAGCAACCGTCTCGAGCGGCAGCTCAAAGGAAAGCCCTTTGCCGCGCGTGCTGGCATCGCGAGAACGCGGACGATCGGTGGGCAGCGGCAGCGGCGGTAGCTCCTCGCCGAGCGCGGTTTTCCAGAAGGCCGCTTGTCCGGCCATCTCGTCGGAGATCCGCTTGTCCTGCCACGCCACGAAGTCTTCGTAGCTGACGGAAAGGGGCGCGGTCGGCCAGGGTTCACCTTGGGAAATGGCCGCATAGCCTTCGCGCATCTCCTGCCAGAACACGTCGAACGACCAGCCATCGAAGACAAGAACATTGAATGCCGTGTGGAGCACGTGCTCTTCCGCTCCGAGACGCACCAGGGAAAAGCGAAAGAGCGGTGGTTGGCGAACGTCGAATTCGGCGCGGGAAAGCCGTGCCAGCAGCTCGTGCAGACGCTGTTGCCGTTCACTCTCGCCAAGCTCCGAGAGGTCGGTCAGGGGAAGGTCCACGGGCACATCGGGAAGCGCCTCTTGTTCGGCGCTTTCGCCGTCCAAAGAGAATCGCGTGCGAAGGGGCAGGTGGCGCTGGACGATCCCAACGAGCGTCGCTTTCAGAGCAGGAAGATCGAGCGCGCCTCGCAACAGAAAGGCCGTGGGCAAAGCCCCGGCGATTCGACCGGCCAAGACGGCCCGCCGCTGCGTGAAAGACAGCGAAAAACGTTCCTTGCGGTCGGTGCGCGGAATGGTGGAGCCGGCCTGGGACTTGTGCGTGGCAGTCGCCAGTAGTGCTAGCAGCTCGGTCTTGGCCGCGCGGATCTGCGCCGAGAGCTCAGGCGTGAGAGCGCCTGGCGGGGCGATACAGCGCAAGCGATCGCCTTCGGCGACCAGGCGAATATCGCGTTCGCGTATCGCGGCGAGCAGCTGACCGACGTTCAAAAATCAACCTCCTCGGTTGGGCCCGCGACGGCTTCCTTACTCCCGGTGTTTCCGCCCACGAGCAACGCGGCTTCCACATGCGCCGACAGCTCTTCGATGGTTTGCGCCCTGAAAACCGTACGCAGTGGAATCTCGACGCCAAAGGTTTCGCGCAGGCGATTGAGCATGCGCACGGCGAGCATGGAATGTCCGCCCAGCGAGAAGAAGCTCTCGCGGATGCCGACCCGGCTAACCCGAAGCACATCGGCCCACAGTGCCGCCAGTCGAGTCTGAACCTCCGTCGTGGGAGCCATGTAGCTATCCACGTTCGAGCTGCCAAGCTCCGCCACGGGCAGCGCCTTGCGGTCGACCTTGCCATTCGGCGTGAGCGGCATGGCGTCCAAGACCGATAGATGCTGGGGAATCATGTACGGCGGCAGGCGTGTCCGAAGATGTTCTTGCAACGCTGCCAAGTCGACGTTCTGGCCTGTGGCCGCAACGACATAGGCCAGCAGGCGAGTGTCGCCGGCAGAAAGCTCACGTACCATCACGGCGCTTTGGCGAACGCCAGGATGTTGATCCAGGGCGGCCTCGATTTCGCCCAGCTCGATTCGGAAGCCACGAACCTTGACTTGCCCGTCGTTGCGCCGCTCGAAGAAGAGCTGTCCGTCGGCGTTGTAGCGGGCCAAGTCGCCGGTGCGGTACATGCGCGCTCCCGCCTCTGTCGAGAAAGGATCGGCAACGAACCTTTCGGCGGTGAGATCGGGTCGATTGAGATAGCCGCGCGCAACCCCTGTCCCGCCGATGAACAGCTCGCCGGCCGAGCCCGTTGGCACCAGCTGACCCGTCGGGTCTAGAAGGTAGATGGTCGTGTTGTCGATGGGACGGCCGATGGTGATGGGACCATCGGACGCTTCGATCTTCGCGCAGGTGGACCAGACCGTCGTCTCGGTCGGACCGTAGAGATTCCAGAGCGCGCCCACGCGACCGAGCAATTCGTTGGCGAGCTCACGCGGCAGCGCCTCGCCACCACACAGCGCCTTGAAGGATGCGCCACCTGCCCAATTCGCCTCGACCAGGAGGCGCCACGTGGCGGGCGTGGCCTGCAAGACGGTCGCGCCCACGAGCTTGAGGAGGGCTGCAAGGGCGGTTCCATCCATGGCCACTTCGCGCGAGGCGATGACCACGCGCGCCCCAACCACCAGCGGCAAGTACAGCTCGAGGCCAGCGATATCGAAGGAAAGCGTCGTCACCGCGACGAGGACATCGTCGGCTTTCAGTCCAGGCTCGCGGGCCATGCTGCACAGGAAATTGACCAGCGCACGCTGTTCGATCTGGACGCCCTTCGGCTTGCCCGTCGAGCCCGAGGTGTGCAGAACATAGGCGAGCTGCTGTGCGCCCTGGGATCTTGTCGGGCCGTCGGCTTTCGACACTTGCTCGTCGTCGATCCAAAGCCGGGCAAAATCGTTGCCGGCGAAAACGTCGGCCAGGGCGTGCTCGGTGATGAGGACGCCGATCTTTGCGTCTTCGAGGACGAAAGACAATCGGGCGCTCGGATAGTCTGGATCCAGCGGAACGTAGGCCGCCTGCGCTTTCCACACGCCCAAGAGGGCCACCACCAGCCGCGTGCCGCGCTCCACGCACACCCCGACGCAGTCTTCTCTTTTCACGCCGAGTTGCTGAAGCTTGTGGGCCACGTGGTTGGCGCGCTGATCGAGCTCCGCGTAGGTGAGCGAGGAACGCTCGTCTTGCACCGCCACTCGGTTCGGGCTGCGCTTCACCTGAGCTTCGATGAGGTCGAGCACGGACGAGACGGCAGGTAGCTCGGTCTTGGTGGCATTCCAAGTCGCAAGCAAGCACTCGCGCTCAGCCGCGGGTAGGAGTGGCAGCTTGCCAAGCGCCGTGTCGGGCGCCGCCACCACCGCGCCCAGCAGCGTGGTGAGCTCGGCGAGCCAGCGCAGAATGGTCCGGTGCTCGAAGAGACACGTGTTGTACGTGGTTTCGAGAATCACGCCGTCGTCGGTCTCGGTTCCGTTGAAAAAGATCTCGAAGCGCTCGAATTCGCGCGGGTTGCTGACGAACGAGGCTCGTGCCGGGCCGAAATCCACGTCGGGAACGCGCCGGTCCAGGTTGAAAAGCAAAGGGATGAGCGGAATTCGGGCGGGATCCCGTGGCAGGTCGAGCTTACGCAAGAGTCCACCAAACGACAGCCGCTGGTGCTCGGCCGCATCCACGATAGCGCCCTTGACCGCGCGAACATGGTCGAGGAAGGAGGCCTCGGGAGCCAAGGCAACGCGCACAGGAAGCGTGTTCACGCAATGCCCGACCAATCCCAGCATTCCGGTCGCGGCCTGTCCGGCCGCTGGCATTCCGACGACAAAGTCGGTTTGCCCGGTGATCCGATAGAGCCACGCGTCCACCGCCGCAAGCAGCGTCGACACCAAGGTCGCTCCGGCGCGCTTGGCCACGCCCCGCAGTCCGTCGACGAGCGCGCTCGGCAGCAGCCAGTCTTCACGGCGCGCTTGCAGGACCAGTTCGAGCGGGCGCGGACCATCGGTAGGCAAGTCCAGCACGGGAGGCGAGCTGCCGAGGGCGGACAGCCAGTAGCGCTCGGCGGCGGCCGCTTCCTCGCCGTGCATGGCGCGCAATTCGGCGACCGCATAGTCCGAGAACTTGGGCGCGGGGCCGAGCGTAGACGGTCGCCCTTCCCGTCGGGCGGCGTAGAGCTCGGGCAGCTCCGACAACATGACTCCGGTCGACCACCCATCGCAGACGATGTGATGGGCCGTGAGGACGAGCTCGGAGCGCTTCGCCTCGAGTCGCAGAAGCTCGGGACGAAACAGGGGACCAAGGACCAGATTGAAGGGCCTGCGAACCGCATCACGGAGGATCGCTTTGCGCTTTTCTTCCCGCTCGGCCGGCGGGAAAGACGTCAGATCCGTGGTGACCAGCGCAGCGCGCGCGCTGCCCTCGACGCACAGATTGGCCCCGTCGTGCCCGAACGTGGTTCGCAGGGCCTCGTGGCGCAGCACTAAATCGGCGATGGCGTGCTCCAATTGGGCGACATCGATCTCGCCGAGGATCACCATGGAGACGGATTCGTTGTAGGCGAGGCTGGCTTCGTCGCCCCCCAGTGCAACGGCCAGCCAAATCTCTTGCTGAGGATCCGTGACCCCAGTGGTCAGAACGATATCGCCACCCGCGAACGGGTCGAACTCAGCGTCGGTTGCATCGCTCATGGATTAGACCTTCGCGAAGGGAATGTAGCGGGAAGGATTGGCAGGATCCGAGATGAACCACGAGGGGTTCCCCTTCGCGTCCCGGCCGAGCCTCGCGCCGGGCACGGGCGGCACGTCGGCCCGGTTCTGCACCACGGGCTGCGGGTAGAAGCCACCCTCCTGCATCGCCGCGATGGCTTGCTTGAAGGTCTCGATGACCGTCGCCAGATCTGCTTCCGTGTGAGCCAACGTCATGTAGCACGGCCGCCCGTCCCATACGTGCACGCCTCGCTCGCGCAAATGCGCGAACACGATTTCGCCGTAGGGGACTTCGCCGGTCAGCGCGAACTTCATCACGCTGCCGAAGTGACGAAGCTCGATGGGCGCCTCTTCAGCGCGGAAAAGAGTATTGAGCTTGTCGGTAAAGGCCCCGGCTTTTTCGTTGAGCCCGCGTTGCAGGTCCTTGCCCTTCTCCTTCATATAAAGGAGCGAAGCCTTGGCCGCAGCCATGGCGATGGGGTGACGCACGAAAGTTCCGGCGAAGTACGTGACGCCGACCTCGGGTACCGAAGCGTCGCCGTATTCCCAGTGGCCACCGTCGAGGGCGTCCATGTATTCGCGTTTGCCGGCCACGATGCCGATGGAGAGTCCGCCGCCCACGACTTTGCCGTAGCTGCCCAGATCGGCCTGGATGCCGAAGTATTCCTGCGCGCCGCCCTGGGCGATTCGAAAACCGCACACCACCTCGTCGAAGATAAGGGCGCTGCCGATCTCGGTTGTGATCTTGCGCAGCTCTTTCAGGAACTCGACGGGTTGAATGTGCGGAGCGCGGCTTTGCACCGGTTCGACGAGCACGGCCGCGATTTCGCTGGCGCGCTGGCGGATCACGTCGAGGGCCGCTGGGTCGTTCCACGGAAGAACCAGCATGTTTTCCACGGACGCGTTGGGGATGCCAGGCGCGGCGGGCATGGTCTTCGTCTTGGTGGGGCGAACCACCACTTCGTCGAAGATGCCGTGGTAGGCCCCGGCGAACATCACCACCAGATCGCGTCCGGTCACCGTGCGTGCCAGACGGAGCGTCGCCAGCACGGCCTCTGATCCCGTGTTGCAAAAGGCGACGCGATCGCAGGGCACGAACTCGCGAAACAGGTTGGCCACTTCCTAGGCCAGCCAGGTCTGCGGGCCGATCTCCATGCCCAGCTCCATCTGCTCGGCGATGGCCTTCTTGACGAAGGGCGCGCCGAACCCGAAGAAGTTCGAACCGTAGCCGCCCAGCAAATCGATGTATTCGTTGCCGTCCAGATCCCAGAGTCGGCAGCCGGCGGAACGCTTGGCCACGAGCGGATACACCAACTCCTTGAGGCGCGGGCGAAAACCCGCCACCGTCCGCGGATCGGAGATCTGCTTGCGGTTCCTCGCCGTGAAAGCCTTCGAAGCTGCGGTCTTGGCGTTGTAGCGAGCGATGAGCCGCTCCAAATGCTTTTCTTGGGTCGGGGTCAGCTCCTTGCCGCTGGAACGATCGATGACCAATTGGGGTCCATGGCCGCGCGGAGCTTCGGCGGTCGTGGCCGGAGGCGCGACCGTGGGCTCGCTCGGAGCGGGCGAGTCGGCGACTGGCGTGGCGTTCCCGGCCACATCCTGCGAAGTCTGGGCTTGGGCATCCGCTTCGGTCATCGCCGGCAACGCTTCTCCGCCAGCCAGCATCTCCAGCTGGCGGCGCATGAGCGCCAGCTGGGCGCGGACCAACTCGCTGAGGCCAGATCCTTCCTGGCCCGAGGCAATCGGACGATAAGGGGATGCCGAGTTTTCCATCGCGCGCGACGGCGCGCGTGCCGGCTTGCTGGACGGGTCGGGCATGGCACGCTCCTGGGATCGCACCGGGGCTGGCGCGACGGGAATAGGGGACGCGGTATCGGGGAAGGCCGTAGCGGGCAAACTGCCCTCGAGATGCTCCGCTAACTGCTGGCAACTCGGAAACGATTCGGCCAGGTCCTTGAGCTTCACCTTGACCTTGAACTGCTTGCTCATGGCCAGCGCAGCCTGGGTCAGCAGCAACGAGTCGAGGCCGAGATCGGAAAAGGTCGCGTGCGCGGAGGCAGCCGACAATTCCTGTCCCGAGATCTCCTCGAGAATCGTCTTGATGCCAGAAACAATACGATCAACTCGGCGAGGTGAGGTCACGGTTTGCTTTCTATAAGGTTGAGTCCGAGCCCGCCTTGGGCGATGGACAAGTTCTACATTTTTACCAGCATTTTGCGCCGTTTGATATTACAGCGCCCATTTTCGCCTAACTCTAGACGAATTGGACACCGATCGGTAGGCGCGCGCGTGGACCGCAACGAGCCGAGAGCTAACGCACCACCCGATAAGGCGAGTTTGGCAGATCGACGTCCCCGTGCCGCACGACAGGAACGGCTGCTTCTCGACGGCGACCGTCGAGCGCTAGATCGACTTTACTTCGCGGTCGGAACAGTGCCGTTGAAGGTGATCTTCACGGCGTAGCCATTGGGATAGTTTTGGCCCGATGGCAGAGCAATCTTCAGGCCCGAAGCGTCCTGCGTATAGGTGCAGGTGCTTCCGTCGCCGAGAAAGGTGATGTCTTTAATCGACGACGTGTCGACGGAGCCCGACTTGAGGCTGGTGATGACCATCTGATTGTTCGTCGGCCACCCCATCGCGATGGCATACAGGGACTTGTTGTCCTTACTTCGGTTGAAGCGAATATCCGTCGCGTTCCCCTCGGCTGGTCCGCTACCGAAGTTGCCGCCAATCGTGGTGGGACCTTCACAGCACTTCGTCCAAGGCCGGGTGGAGTAAATCGATTCGCCGAAAGCCTTGAGCCAAGTACCGATGGTCAGCAGCAGGTCCTTCTGCGCTTGCGGGATGGTTCCGTCTGCCATCGGCGAGATGTTGAGCAGGAAGAAGCCGTTCATGCTCACTCGATCAATCAAAGCATCGAGGAGCGACTTGGCCGAGAAGTACGGCATGCCGTCGACGTAGCCCCACGTGTTCAAGCTGACGCTCTCCTCGGAGATCCAGAACGTCGACGACAGGCTGCCGTTCCCTGACCGTTCGTATTGTTGAATCTCGCCTGGGTGGCCGGCCAGGTCATTGCCGGCTTTGGAGACGACGACGTCCCTGCCCCACTCGACACCTTTGTTGTAATAGTAAGAGAGATAGCTCAAGACCGTCGCATCACTAATCTGTCCGACGCTTCCGTCGTGCCACATATAGTC
>CAZTTW010000010.1:0-19811 GCA_964616265.1 uncultured Myxococcales bacterium
GTCACCTTCGAGCCGAAGCGGAGTAGCACCAATCAACGCCTGAATTTTCGCGGCGAGGCTTTCTGCGATGTGCTTGGGCGTTTCGGGCAGCAGGACCATGAATTCGTCCCCACCGTATCGTCCAGCTATGTCGGTTTCCCTCACGAAATTGCGCAGCAGGCCGGCCACATGTTTTAAGACAGCATTGCCCGCAAGATGTCCGAAGTGGTCGTTGATTTCCTTGAAACCGTCCAGGTCAAACATAATCAAGGAAAGCAGTCGTCCGTAGCGTGAAGCCCGCTTGATTTCATTTGCGAAACGTTCCGAGAGACTTCGAAAATTCGGTAACCCCGTGAGATAGTCAATATAGGCCATCTGGACCAGGCTCTCATACGGTGACTCCTGCACGACGCCTTCATGTCGCAGATGCTCCTCCAGCCGATCCAGCAGGTCGAGCGCTGCAGTGCGGATCCCGACGGGACGGTCGAGGGCTCTGCTTAGGTCCCGAACATGGTCCGCGAGCGCGCCGAAGATCGCCCGAGCGGTTTCCTTGGGCACGGTCAACCCCGTAAGCTCCTGAGCCAGCTCCTGAAAATCGACGAGGGTCTCGGATACACCGGTAAAGCATGCCTTGATTTCGGAATCGGGGGTTTCCCAGAAGACCAAACCTCGCAGGAGATCACAGCCCCTCAATGCGTCCGAGTTAGACAAGATCATGGCAGCGTAGCCCTCGTGCAAAACCGCGCTATCTCGCCGGCGGAGGTCTTGCGCCACCGCGTGAGAGGATCACAGGGATCCACATGACCAACAAGACTGTTGTAATTGCCCAAAGCATCGGTGCCTTCCTTTTCCATGGCCAGCCATGGGTCTGTGTCGCAGTGAAAGCACCTTTCGAGCCAGCGCCCAAGTTGCCGTACCGGCGCTCTTAATTGAGAGGAAGCAGAGACAGTTCGGGTGGTCGTGGGAATACGACTAGCGCTAGATGGCCAGCGTTGGCCCACTCGGTTGTGAAATCATCCCAGCCGTTGACGCGCAGGCCGTGCGCAGGATCGAGGGTGAGAATGCGCTGCCGCTGTCGGTTGATGCCGACGACAACCTCGTAGTGGGGATAGCTGCGAAGAATGTAGCGTTTCACGACGCCGACCAGGATCGGACGATGTCGTTCAATCTCGCGCTGCAGGTCTGCTTGGCTGCCTTGAATGATGAAAGCCTGCAGCCCTTGATGGCGAGCGAATTCGCGCAGTCTCGCTGCTGCAATGCCATGCTCGCGCGCGGGTCGGAGGAGCGTGGCGATCGCGTCGCCTGTCACCGAGGATCCCCAATAGTTGAGAACCATAGCGAGCGCAGCAGCACCGCAGTCCTCGCGCGCAACCTGGCGCACCTCAGGGACGCCTCGCACCACTTCCCAACCGCCTTGCTTTGTCAGTTCTGCGGGCGTGATGTTCCTCGCGGATCCCAAATAGCAACTACTCGTCAGCACGCAGCTTAGCAGGGCAACGCGAGCAGGGGCCAACGCGAAGGGCATCACGGTGTCTGAGCTCTACCGGAAGCTTATCGGACGAGAAGGATGACGACCACTACTAGGAGGGCGACCACGAGTGCACCGGTGCCAATGTAGATTCCCCCGCCGCCGCCCGAAAAGCCGGCGAGTTGCGGAGCTGCCCTCTCCCGGGCGGCGTAGTCCTGGGCACTGCCTGGAGACACATCGAGCCGCTCAGGTTGGGCAAGTCTCTTGCCAGGCACTGTGCTTGCCTCTCGATGAAACGAGGGTGTCACGGCTGCCTGGGCGAGGCTTGGAGACCAAGAGAGCGCTACGAGCAGGAGAAGGGTAATGCTCCTTCGCATGGAACCGACGAAGAGCCTTGGCTTCACGGAAGGGCCTTTCGCCCTTGGATGAGGCGAATGACAACCGCCACGATCGCCAGAAGCAAGAGAATGTGGACAAACCCTCCCATGCTGTGAGAGGTCACCAGGCCGAGAGCCCAAAGTACAAACAAGACGACTGCAACTGTCCAAAGCATGTTCATGCCTTTCTCAAAGAATGATCGACGCAATCACGTTGAAAGCAGCGTAATGCTGAATTCCATTTGTTCTGAACAACCGACTCTGCAGTAATCGAGCCAGCGCCGATTCGAAGGATGAGGCTGGCCCGTTGACTGCGCACTTAACGCTCGGCCTGGAGGTGCGCCTCGACGAACCACAGCCACTTGTCTATGCCGCGAGAAACTTCGGTAAAGAGGTCGGTCGTATCGGCATCACCGAGCTCGTCGCTCTTGGCGATGGATTGGCGAACCGAAGTTCCAAACGATGCTACGGCCGACGACAGTGCTTCGACATGGTCGCGTCCCGCGCCGGTCTTGGCCGCGTACTCGGCAAGTGTCGTGCGCTTGGCGACGCTGCGGGCGGTACCGTCTGCGATGCCGCCGAGCTGCACGGCGCGTTCAGCGATGTCGTCCACATAGACCTCGACATCTTCGTTCAGCTTGTCGAATAGCTCGTGCAAAGCGATGAAGTCCGGTCCCTTGACGTTCCAATGGGCTTGCTTGCACTGGGTCTGCAGGTCAATGGCATCGGCCAGTCGAGCGTTTAGCAAGTCCACCAACAGTCCCCTATTCTTGGCGTGAACGTCGTTCTTGGTCGGATACATGAGTCACCTCTTCCTTTCCACACTTGTATTCCTGCCGGAATCGTCAGCCTGGTCATCAGACACGCCCGGCTGCTCGATCTCGACAGCGGGTTCCATTCGCGAGCCGGACTCCGCTCCCAAGCTTGCCTGCCGCGCTTCGGAGGCCGCGAGTGGCGCTTCGCTTTGCGCCCTTTCTGCGCCCTCTTCCTCGGTATCTTGCGTGTCTTCGTCGGGAGCCGCGATCGCCAAAGAGCCTACGGCTTGAGGCATCGGATTTCGCGTCGGCCCTGAAACGAACCACCCTGTCTCATCCTCCACGGCGTAGCGGTTTTCCCGCCCCTTCCTAGTCCCGCCGTACTCCTCTTGGGAACCAGTTTCGAGAAAGGGGCCTCCAAGCTCTTCGGATACCACGTCGTCGCGGGCACCCTCCTCGCTGTCGTCGCCGCTCGCTTCGCGGACGTACTCTTCCCCCAGGAACTCGGCCAAGTCATCCACTGTTCCAGAGATTTGTGCTGACTCTGGAATGAAGGCATCGGCTCCATCCGAACGTTCGTGCTTCAGCTTGCTCACGCGGTTATCGACAAGACTTGCCTGGCTCATGGTGGTCCTTTCTATTGACGGTCGCCTCTATGCCTACAGCAGCATTCGAGCCATCGAGCAAAGGTATCGAAATGCGGGCAAGTGCAATCTGGGCCGACCAAGAAGAGGAGCGACGTCGACCAAGATGAAGGTCCGAGTCCATCGATTTGGAAAAGCTGGCTTTCACTTTGTCAGCTGCCTTTGGGCCAATTCTTCCATGGCATGCCCAAGCTTTACGTCAAGCGCGCTAATCCCGCCTGCATCGTGAGTCGCGAGGTCCACGCGAACTTTGTTCCACACGTTGAACCATTCGGGATGGTGGTCCATGCCTTGGGCAAGCAGGGCCGCCCCGGACATGAAGCTAAACGCGGCCACGAAGTCCTTGAATTGGTAGTCGCGATGGAGCTTGCCATCTTCAACCGTCCAGCCGGAGAGCGTGGATAGAGCCGCGACAATTTCGGATTCAGTCAATCGGATGGGATTGGTCGTAGACATGATTTCACCTCCACAATGGAATGCTGGTAAGAGAAGCGGCCCACCTACGCACCGTGGGGGGCCTTGGCTTGCAAGAGTTCCAAGAGTTTTTGCGCTGCCAGCTGCGAGGACGCTGGGTTTTGGCCGGTGATGAGGTTTCCGTCGACCACGACGTTGGGATGCCAGTCGGCTGCCTTGGTGTAAATGGCGCCGGCCGCCCTCAGGGAATCTTCGACCAGGAACGGAACGAGCTTGGTGAGGTGTGCGGCGGCTTCCTCGGTATTGGAAAAGCCCGTGACGTGTTTTCCTTTCACGAGCGCGCTTCCATTCCCCAGATGGACGCGGCGGAACACAGCGGGGGCGTGGCATACCGCGGTCACGGGCTTCCCCGAGCTGAAGAAATTTTCGATCAGGCGAATCGAGTGAGGATCGTCTGAAAGATCCCACAAGGGCCCATGGCCGCCAGGATAGAAGACGGCGTCAAAATCCTTTGCTCGGATATCAGACAACCTCAGCGTCGCGCTGAGGGCTTGGATGGCCTCGGCATCCGCCCTAAACCGCTTGGTCGCGACGGTCTGGGCATCGGGTTCATCGCTTTTCGGATCGAGAGGCGGCTGACCACCAAGCGGCGAGGCAAGCACGATCTGCGCCCCGGCATCCTTGAACACGTAGTAAGGAGCGGCGAATTCCTCCAGCCAGAAACCGGTCTTCCGATCGGTATTGCCCAGCTTGTCGTGCGACGTGAGAACCATCAGTAGATTAAGATTCACTCCAGATCCCTTTCCGTCCTTCTTGCCTGATGCAAGTAGGCACTGCGAACATGGCTCATCCCTCTGCCCTCGTGATACTCGTAAGCAGATATCGGGCCATCGGAGAGTACGGGAAGAAGTCGTAACCCTCGGGCTGCCATCGAAACGAAGAACCCGCTCGTTCAATACGAAAGACCGACCCGATGGCTCGAAATCTGCTGCGTTGGATCCGAGGACCTTCGCCCTGCAGACGATTTTCTAGAGCACGAGTCTATTTCTGCCAGAGAATCCAGCCGGCCTCCAAGTGCGTAGCGATGCCATCGCAATGGGCCATGATTCGGGCGGTGTAGTCCGTTGCTGGGCGAGCAGCGGGAACAGAGGCGCGATAGGCATAGCCGCCTGCTCGATCCGCCAGCTGTCGTGCTCGGGTCATCTCGTATTTGACAGCGCTGCCACCCTTGACTCCGTCGGCGTAAAGCTCGACGCGGATGGTATCCGGACTGGCGTCTTTGAGAAAGACTTCCACGGCGATGAAATGCTGATGCCCTTTGGTCTCCACCGTCACGGCACCGAGGCGAAGCGCGGCCCATCTCGGCGCCGCTGCATTTTGCCAATCGACCAGCCGGCGAGCGGCGGCGCCCTTATCGGCCGCGCGCGCGCGGTAGGCGCTGGCCGCGGGAAGGTAGTGCTGCTCGGTGTATTCACGCACGGTCCGGCTTGCAGAAAACTTGGGCGTGAGGCCCGCCATACTCTCGCGCATGCGCGCAACCCAAGCTGTTGGAATGCCATCTTCGTTGCGCGAAAAGAACTCTGGGATTACCGCTTGTTCGAGCAGCTCGTACAACACCTCGGCCTCGGCCGCATCCCAAGCCGGATCGTCGCCGTGCTCGAGACCGTCACCCATCGCCCAGCCGACTTCCGGCGCATAGGCTTCGGCCCACCAGCCGTCCAACTCCGAAATATTGATGCCGCCGTTGACCAGGACCTTCATTCCGCTCGTGCCGCACGCTTCCCACGGGCGCCGTGGCGTATTGATCCAGACGTCAACCCCTTGAACCAAACGTTCGGCGAGCAGCATGTCGTAGTCGGCTAGAAAGAACACGCGGACGTTCGCCTCGTTCTGCCGGATAAACTGCATCCATTCCTGAATCAACGACTGGCCGGCTTGGTCGGCGGGATGTGCCTTGCCTGCAAGGATGAGCTGAGCCGGGCGCTCGGGGTGATTGAGAATGCGAAGCAAGCGGGCGGGATCGTGCAATAGCAGGTTTGGTCTTTTGTAGGTCGCAAAACGCCGCGCGAAGCCGAGGGTTAAAATCTCAGGATCCAGTCGAGCCTGAGTCCGCGCGATAACCTCAGGCTCTGCGGCAACCACCGCCATCTGTCGGCCGATGCTCTCACGCGCATAGTCCACCAAGGCTTTGCGACTGGTGGTGCGCATCGCCCACAGTTTTTCGTCAGGTACCGATCGGAGATCCGCCTCGAGGGTGGCCGATGTTCCCTGCCATCGCTTTTTGCCACTGGCCTCTGTCCAAAGCTGATCCGCCGCTGCCGAGTCCCACGTGGGCATGTGCACGCCGTTGGTCACGTGACTTACCGGCACCTCATCTACCGGCCAACGGGGAAAGAGCGGCGCGAAGATCTGTCGACTGACCTGCCCGTGCAAGCGGCTCACGCCATTGACCGCCCCACTGCCGCGCATCGCCAGGTATGCCATGTTGAAAAGCTCAGCCGCGTCGTCGGGATTCTGGCGACCTAGCGCGAGGAACTCACGCAGCGAGAGGCCCAAGGCCTCCTGCGCGTATCGTCCGACATACTGCTCGACCAACGCCGGCGAAAAACGGTCGAAACCTGCGGCGACTGCGGTGTGGGTGGTAAAGAGATTTCCCGGGCGGGTGGCGGCCAAGGCAACGGGGAAAGCGTGCCCGGTCCTCTGCATAAAACAGTGGGCCCGCTCTAGCAATGCGAAAGCTGCATGGCCTTCGTTGAGGTGACACACGTCGGGCCTGATACCGAGAGCGGTAAGCAGGCGCCAGCCCCCGATTCCGAGAACGATTTCCTGCTTCAGTCGTAACTCCTGACCACCGCCGTAGAGCTCACTGGTAATTCCACGGTGCACCGGAATATTGGCGGCATCATTGGTGTCGAGCAGGTAGAGCTTGACGCGGCCAACCTGGACCTGCCACGTACGCACCCAGACGGAATAGCCGGGTAGTGCAATTTCTAGTCGCAACCATTCGCCGTTCGGCTGAAGAACTGGCGTGACTGGCAATTGTCCAGGATCGTTGTAGGGATAAAGCGCCTGCTGCGCTCCATTCCGGTCGATCACCTGACGAAAATACCCGTGTTGATACAGTAGTCCAATGCCAATGACGGGTACACCGAGATCGCTGGCAGCCTTGAGCTGATCCCCGGCGACGTTACCGAGACCACCCGAATAGATCGGAAGAGCCTCGCTCAACATGAATTCCATGCAAAAGTAGGCCACACAGTTGAGAGGGCCTTGGGGATATCTCTCCTGAAACCAGCTCGGGGCTGTTTCCGCTTGGCGCTTGGCCTCCAACAATTGCTCGAGCAATCGGCAAAAATCCGGATCCAGCAAGGCGGTCGCGAGTCTCTCGCGTGTGACGGTCTGGAGTACGACACTCGGGTGTTTGGTAAGTGCCCATAACGCTGGATCGAGCCTGCGCCAGAGCTCGTCCATGGAGTGATTCCAGGACCATCGCAGGTCCATGGCCAATTCGGTCAAGGCCGCAATCTGTTGCGGTGGGGCGGGCGGAGTGGCACTGCCGAGTGTCGTTGGATTCATGGGCTCCAGCACGACGGCCTGCACGCCGTGTGCCGGCTGGGGCCTATGAAACAGACACCATTTTTGCCAGCAAATTGAGTCGAAGGGCTGCGACTCGCTGTTCTAGTGCGGAGTGCGCTCCTTCGATTTGACGGAGCTCGTCCTCCGAGTCTTGCTGGCGTTCCTGCTGTCCTTGCCTCGCTGGACTGGCGCATCGAGGCCCGGACTGCCTTGTTCTATTTGCTTCTGCTCGCTAATGTCGGTCAGTACGACTCGGCTTGTCGGCCCGTCACTCCCCGAGGTCTCCGATGGGAGCTGCGTGGTAGCCGTGAGGCGAACCCAAAATGCGGTTCCATCCGCCTTCACCATCCGCAGCTCACACGTGTGCGCTTTGCCGGTAGCCAAGAGCTCTCGCCGGTGCAGATAGTAGATGTCTTGGTCTTCCTTGAGGATGAATCGTGTGACGGGCTGTTTGACCAGTGCGGCCCGCGGGATGCCTAGAAGATTGACACCGGTGAGGTTGGTCTCCAGAATTCGACCTTCTTGGGAGACAATGAAGTAGCCCACCGGCGCCAGGTTGTAGAGATCGAAATAGCGCTCCCGTGTCGCGTTCAATTCCGCCTGTGCCCGGCTTAGCTCATCATTCTGCATCCTGAGCTCGATTTGATGCACGCGAAGCTCATGAACCAGCTTCAGGGCTTCGTCACGTGACAACGTCGCAGAAGGCTTCGGCGAGGCGCCGCCTTGTGCGTGCGCTATTTCCTCTGCCCGCCAGCGCAGGTTGGCGAACGTCTTTGATTTGTGATCCTTGCCGTTCATGGGGCACCGCTCTCCTCTCGTCACCGCCTCGATCTCCAAGAGTGTACGCAACATCGCAGCCTACCCCATGTTGCCAAATGTGCCCAATAGATGTCTTTACTTCGCGAAGAAGGCGGGTTCCACTTCGCCTTCTCGAAGGCGGTCGACAAAATTGTCTGGCTCGGCCAGCCTTTCGGAAACGGAACGATGCAATGACTCGCAAAAGAAAGGTAGAAGCTCGATCTGCCCAGCCGGTCGGTGGAACGGAGTCGTCGTTCCCCATTGTCGGCATCGGTGCTTCGGCGGGAGGTCTGGAGGCCTTTGAGCTATTCCTGCGCCATTTGCCGGACAGGAGCGGACTTGGCTTCGTGGTGGTTCAGCACTTGGATCCCACCCACAAAGGCATGTTGGCCGAGCTGCTCTCGCGCGCTACCCCAATGAAGGTTCTTCAAGCCAAAGATCGTATGACGGTCGAGCCTAACCACGTTTACGTCATTCCTCCCAACAAGGATCTGTCTATTCTGCACGGAGTGCTGCACCTGCTCGCGCCAGTGGCGCCACGCGGACTGCGTCTGCCCATTGACTCCTTCCTAAAGTCTCTTGCCGCGGACCAGGGACCTCAGAGCGTCGGTGTCATCCTGTCGGGCATGGGCTCGGACGGGACACGGGGCTTGTCTGCCATCAAGGAGAAGGGAGGCACGGTCTTCGTGCAGGATCCCGCCTCGGCAAAATTCGAATCCATGCCCCGGAGCGCCATCGATGCGGGCCTCGCCGATGTCGTGGCACCCGTTGAGGAACTGGCCAGCAGGATCACAGGCTACGTAGCGCAGGCTTCTCGCACGACTGCGCCCGATCGCTCGCTTCCCGCCAAGACGGAGAGTGCGATCGAGAAAATATGTGTCGTCCTGCGAGGTCAGACCGGTCACGACTTTTCGCAATACAAGCGCAGTACCGTCTACCGCCGCATCGAGCGGCGGATGGGACTCCATCAGATCGACGGTATCGCCAGCTACTTGCGGTACATGCAGGAAAGCCCGCAGGAGACCACGCTGCTCTTCAAGGAGCTCTTGATTGGCGTAACTAGCTTCTTTCGCGATCCGGAAGCCTGGGAGCACCTGCAGAAGAAGGAAATTCCCGCACTCTTCGCAGACCGTCCGGCCGGCGGTGCGCTCCGTGCCTGGGTGGCAGGCTGTTCGACCGGTGAAGAGGCATACTCCTTGGCCATTGTCTTCAAGGAGGCGTTAGCCGAAATCCGACCGGCCCAGAGGTACTCACTGCAAATCTTTGCCACCGACCTCGACAAGGATTCCATCGAGCGAGCGCGGCAAGGGAACTACCCGACCAGCATCGCCAGTGATGTTTCCGAGGCTCGCTTGGAGCGATTCTTCGTGAAAGAGAAGCAAGGCTATCGCGTGTGCCAAGAGATCCGTGAGTCGGTGGTCTTCGCCACCCAGAACATCATCATGGATCCGCCATTTACCAAGCTCGACATCTTAACTTGTCGCAACCTTCTCATCTACCTACGGCCCGAGCTGCAAATGAAGCTCCTGCCGCTCTTTCACTACAGCCTCACTCCCGGAGGAATTCTTTTCCTGGGCAGTGCGGAGACGCTCGGTCCGGTCGCCGATCTCTTTGCTCCCAAGAGCAGCAAGACCCGAATTTATCGCCGGCTCAATGGCGCGTCCAGCGCCACGGCGGTCGAATTTCCGGCCTCGTTTCACAATCGGAACCGCAACGCGGACGCACCGCTCGGCAGCGTAGCTGGTCCCGTCAATCTGCAAACGCGGGCCGCGCAGCTGTTGCTCGATCGCTACTCACCCGCCGCCGTCCTCACCAACCAGCAGGGTGACATTCTCTACATCAGCGGCCGCACGGGAAAGTACCTTGAACCTGCAGCCGGCAAAGCCAACTGGAACATTCATGCTATGGCTCGGGAGGGATTGCGCCACGAGCTTGCCACGGCTTTCCCAAAGATATTGCGGGCTCGTCGCGGTGCTGGAAAGATTCGTGTCCGGCTAAGACACGCGGATGTCGTGCAAACCGTGGATGTCACCATCGAGCCACTGTATGAGCCCGAGGCAATGCGGGGGATGTTGATGGTCGTGTTCGCTGATGTGTCCGAGGCCCCTGTGGAGAAGCGGGCCGGCAAGCGCGACAAGGGCTCTCCTGCGACGGCGCGGGTGTTGGAGCAGGAGTTATGGCACGCGCGTGAAGAGCTCCGGTCCACGCGCGAGGAAATGCAGACGTCCCAGGAGGAGCTCAAATCGGCCAACGAGGAATTGCAATCCACGAACGAGGAGCTGCAGAGCACGAATGAAGAGCTGACCACCTCCAAGGAGGAGATGCAGTCCCTGAACGAGGAGCTGCAAACCCTCAACCACGAACTTCAGATCAAGGTGGACGACGAATTTCGCGCCAACAACGACATGCGCAACTTGCTCGACAGTACCGACATCGCTACTTTGTTCTTAGACGCAACGCTGAAGGTGAGGCGGTTCACTCCGCAGATGACGAAGATCATCAAGCTCATTCCCGGCGATGTCAATCGACCCATTACCGACCTCGCTTCGGATTTGATTTATCCTGAGCTCGCTTCCGACGCGCAAACGGTGTTCCGCACCCTGGTCGTGAAGGAGACGCAAGTGAAGACCAGCGACAACCGCTGGTACTCGGCACGAATCATGCCTTACAGGACCCTAGACAACCGCATTGACGGCGTCGTGATTACCTTCGCCGATATTACGACCGCCAAGACGCTGGAGGCGACGCTGCGCCAGAATCAATTGACTCAATAGGATCGACGGGTGTGAAGGGAGTGAGGATGAAGAAGAGCAGGCTTGACACGGAGAACCCCACGGAGTTGCGACGGCGAGCGGAAGAACGATTCAGCGCTCAGCATTCGGATGACCTTGCTAGAGCGACTACACGATCAGAGACCCAGCGACTGTTGCACGAGCTGCAGGTGCACCAGATTGAACTGGAAATGCAGAACGAGGAATTGCAGCGAGCTCGGATCGAGGTCGAAGAAGCCCTCAGTCGCTACACCGATCTCTATGAATTCGCCCCCGTCGGCTACCTGACCCTCACTCGCGAGGGCGAGATTCGGCAGGTGAATCTGACGGGAAGTCGTCTTCTTGGCCTCGAGCGTTCGCACCTGGTTGGCAAACGCCTTGCCGCTCTGGTGGACACTGACAGTCGCCCTATCTTCGTCGCTTTTCTGAGTAAGGTATTCGGAAATGAGGCCAAGGCGACTTGCGAGGTGGTAGTCCGACCCGAGATTGGGTCTCCGTTTGCCGTCGAATTTTCCGCTACGGCGTCCGTCGGCGGGAACGACTGTCGCGTTGTCGCTACAGATATTACCGCCCGCAAGCGCTCCGAGGCATTGCTTGGCGTCCGACTGAGGCTACAAGAGTTTGCATCGTCCCATTCGGCGAGGGAATTGCTGCAAAAGACGCTGGACGAGATCGAGGTCGTGACGGGTAGCCGGATGGGTTTCTTCCACCAAGTCGAGACGGACCAACACGCGCCATCGCTTCAGGTTTGGTCTACTCGGACGATCAGCCAGTTCGACGATGCGCACGAGAAGCTCCGGCGCTACGGTGTCGAACACAACGAATTGTGGGCGGATTGTATGCGCAAACGCGTTCCGGTGATTCGCAACAACGACGACGGGTCGGCGAACCGGAAGGCACCGCCCGACGACCGTACGCCGATGATTCGCGAGGTGCTCGTGCCGATTTTTCGCCACGGCAAGATCGTGGCCATCTTGGGGATGGGCAACAAGGAGGCGGGCTACACTACCGAGGACGTGAGCACGATCTCGACCTTGGCCGACCTGGCTTGGGAGATCGCCGAGCGGCGGCGGGCGGAGCACGAGCGTGAAGAATTGCAGCTCCAACTGGCACAGGCGCAAAAGATGGAAGCCATTGGTACGCTCGCTGGCGGCATCGCGCATGATTTCAACAATATTCTGGCCGGCATTCTTGGGGGGCTCGCGCTAATTGAGCTTGATGTCGGGGATGATAGCGGGTGCACCAGCGATGTTCAGGAGATGAAGGCGCTGGTAGACCGCGGTGCGGCTCTTACCAAGCAGCTTCTCGGTTTTGCGCGGCTTGGAAAGTACGACCTCAAGCCTTTGGATCTCGCCCTCGTGGTGGCAAGGACCAGCGCGATGTATGGGCGTGCTCGCAGCGATATCACCATCGGGCTCGATCTCGCGCCGGACCTCCTGGCCGTTTTCATGGATCACTCGCAACTCGAACAGGTACTGCTGAATCTATTCGTAAACGCCGGACAAGCCATGGCGGAGGGCGGCCATCTTCTCTTGCACGCTGAAAATGCCGAGCTCGGCGACGAGAACGGAGCGCTGCTCGGCGTTCCACCTGGACGCTATGTGAAGGTTCTCGTCACAGACACGGGCTCGGGCATGGACGCCAAGACGATGGGTCGTATCTTCGAGCCCTTCTTCACGACCAAGGCCCCTGGACAGGGAACGGGTCTGGGACTGGCGTCCGTCTACGGCATCATCAAGAACCACGCCGGGTTCATCGGGGTCGAGAGCGAAATGGGAAAGGGCACGACGTTTACGCTTCTTCTGCCGGCGACCGAGCGCCCAGTCGCAGACGCCAAGACGCCTAAACCGGTCCTTCAGCGTGGTACGGGAACCATCCTAGTCGTCGATGACGAAGCACAAGTCCTGAAAGTATGTGCCCGCCTACTTCAGAAGCTCGGCTATGAGGTGTTGACCGCATCGGGAGGCAGGGAAGCCATCGAGCTTGTCCGCCAGCAAAAAGCCAAGATCTCCCTCGTGCTTCTCGACATGACCATGCCGGAGATGAGTGGGCGCCAGACCTATGAGTCCCTGCAGAAGATCCTGCCGGGCGTCAAGGTGCTCCTCTCGAGCGGCTACAGCATTGAAGGACAAGCCCAGGCGCTGCTCGACAGTGGCTGCAACGGCTTCATCCAGAAACCCTTCGATGCCCTCGCTCTCTCGACGAAAGTGCAAGAACTCCTGCAACCAATCCCGCAAGGGTAGCTCGTGGAGGCGAGCCTGCACCAAAGTTCAGGCGCGCTCGTCGGTAGCAAGGGCAGGCAAACGGATACACGACTGGGCTATGCTACGAGGCGCGTTGGCTCGGGCAAAGACTTGGGCTTGGGTTGCTCAGGTGGCCGAAAGTGTCAGCGACCAGCTCGCGGCTTGCGGCGTTCCAATCCTGCTCATCAAATCCATGGACCCGGCCACGAGCTTGGTACTTTTCGTAGGCTCGCGTAGCGATGTCGGCCTCCGATGGCGACTTTGTCTCGCTATGCTGAGGGGTGGGAGACGCCGAGCGCTCATGGGGATGTCGAAGTTGAGGGACCAAATGCGGGGTGTGATGGGACATAGCAGGCTCCTTTTGTGAATGATTTTGCTTAAAGGGGTAGAGAGCGCCGGGTGGCACGTGGCGTTCATCGGCGGTTGCGCTGGTATCCGTGCCACTGTCCGCCGGATTCGCCGCCCGTGCCTTGCGCCTCGTCCGAGGTGCCGACTTCGGGCGCAGTCGCCGGCGCCGTTGCAACCACCACCGCCGCCGGACGAAGCAGCCGCCCATCCATCCAGTAGCCTTTCTGAACCTCGTGCAAGACAGTGCCTGGTTTCACGTCGGCGCTAATCGATTGCGAAACCGCATGATGCTGGCGCGGATCGAATGGCTTTCCTTCGGCTTCGATGGCAGTCACGGCATAGCTCTCTAGCTTTGACCGAAAGAGGCGCAAGACCGAGTCGATGCCGTCCTTAACGGACTTGTGGCTTTTCGCGCCGCCCTTCTTCCATGTGGCGATAGCACGTTCCAGGTTATCCGCGACCTCCAGAAAATCGAGGAAGATCGTCTCGCGCGCCCTAGCCTCGCGGTCGCCCATCTCCTTGAGGACACGTCGCCTGTAGTTCTCGAACTCGACCTCGTAGGCTTCCCGCGTGGCAGCCTCTGTTTGCGAAGCTGGACACGAGGGTCTCGCTTCTTCCGCAATGGCCGCTCCGTCAATCGCTAATCGAGCGTCAGAGGCTTGGTCATGATCGGGAGGCTGGCAGGCTTCAGTCATCGATAGAACTCCACCAGATGCACTAGTGCTTGACGGCCTTGAATGCATCCTCCAGCTCGCGCCAGGCCATTTCGACACCACCCCTGAAATTGTCCCATTTCTGGCCACCGGACGCCCGGTAGGCATTCAGCTTGTCTCGTACGACGCTCTGCTTTTCCTTGGCGTGGTCAATCTGCTTGCGATACTCGATCCCGAGGTCGGCCTCTACGGCATCGGCTTTTGTCGCTAGCCGGTCGAGCCGGGTGCCCATCTGCCTCAGTCGCGTTTCAATCCTTCCTACTTCTTGTCCTGGTGTCTCCATGGCAATCGTCCTCCAAGCTCCTCCACTGCAGCATTCACGCCAGGCACACGGGAGCGGTTTTTCGACCTGTTGCCCAGACGGATCTGCCAGAGAAGCGACTTCCTTCGCTCACGATGGAGTACCTTCCCAGTCATTTCGATGGCTCGATACCCGGTGTCCGCGACGCGCGCGCTGACTAGAACTCAGACAGAGTCAGCTTTCCCGCACCGGTTGTAGACGTTCTTCTCGAAGGAGCAGCTTTGAGAGGCCTACGCACCGTTGGCCCTTGGCGGCGCAGATGCCGTAAAATGGGTGGCGTGGCGACGCGAAGCCCAGGAAGCGTGGCGCTCGAAGCCACCGGCACGAGCTTTACTGGAATGGGTGATGACGATGGCGGGCGGTAGTCGTTAGGTAGCCGTTCCAGCGAGGGCGTGCGCGCGATGGCTGCTATTTCGTGACGCTGCAAAGACTGTCCCGCCGCGACGCCAGGGTCGCTCGACGAAGATGGCAGCACCGCCCATGCCCCTCCCACCAGCAGGACGAAAATGGTTGCCCCAATCGTCGATCGCACCAAGCGCAGCTTGCGTCTCGGCGCGAGGACCGCGGGGTTGACGGCGCGGGAGGGTTCGCCCTTCAACGAATAGAGTGCCCTGGTCTCGCGGCGTTTAGGTCGGCCCAAGGGTGCCGCGTCGAGCAGGCTTGCCACGACGGGAATCGATGCACTGGGATTCGACTCGACAGGCGGGAGCAGCAAGATTCCCGAGATCGGCGCCAAAGAATGTGGGGTTGGCAGGAGAGGCAGAAGCTTCTTTTCTGTGGCACGGATGAGATGAGCCATGTCTGTAAAACGGTTATTGGGATCCTTCTCCAAGGCGCGGGCAATAAATCTCCCAACCTCGATGGGTAAGTCGGACCTGTACAGAGTCACGCTGGGAGGCAATTCGGTCAGAATGGTCTCCAGAAGTGCGAGGCCGGGCGGTCCGGGAAACGGCAATGTTCCGGTAAGCGCCTCGAAGAAGAGGACGCCGAATCCGTAGACGTCTGCGCGCCCATCGATGGTCGGTGAGAATCGGATGGCCTCCGGTGCCATATAGGCTGGCGTCCCGAACATGGCGAGGCGCTCGGTCACGGGCGCTGTCTCGCCGATTCGTCTCATCATCACCGAGATGCCAAAATCGAGGACCTTGGTGGTGAGCAGCTGCCCGTCGGAGCTGCCGCACAAGAAAATATTCGCGGGCTTCAAGTCCCGGTGAACGATCCCCCGGGCGTTGGCAGCGGCTACACCGCGCATGGCGGGCAACAAGAGCGCCAGGGTCTTTTCCAAAGTGACGGCACCATTCCTCGCCAAATAGGTGCCAAGGGTTTCCCCCTCCAGGACTTCCATAACGATGCATGGCATGCCTTCGTGGTCGATGACGTCGTAGATGTTCACCACGTTCGGGTGATTGACCCTGCTTGCAGAGAGCGCTTCACGACGGAACAGCTCGACGACTCCGCTGTCGGCAGCGAAGGACTGAAGAATGACTTTGAGTGCTACGCGCTTTCCAGTGTGTACGTCCACACCCGCCCAAACCGCCGCCATGCCGCCCTTGGCGATGAGACGAGCAACCCGATACCGGGTCGCCACGATCTGGCCCGGTCGCAGGATGGTCTCGATATCGTCTCGCCCAGGCATTTCCCTTGCCTACATCGCAATACACGGACCACAGCGACAAAGTAACGATCGCGCCAGTTCCTATCTGCGTCTGTCTCGAATTGAGGGAGTCTATTGCTCATCTTGATGGCGCCAGACGCCGGCAGACCTGGAAGGACATTCTTCGACTCTTCGTCTTTGGGCCAATGGAGCGCTTCTTGCGTGACAGCAGGACAGAGGAGACCCTTCCATGCATTGCAAAGAGATCATGAGTCATAATGTCCAGTGGATTCTGCCGCGCGAAACCGTGGCGAGCGCGGCCAAGCTGATGGCCTTTCACAACCTTGGCTTGTTGCCGGTGTGCAGTTCGGACGGAAAGCCGATCGGTGTTATCACGGATCGTGACATCGCTCTCCGCGTGACCGGAAAGGACCGACTCGCGGCGCAGACTGTAGTGGAAGACGTGATGTCGGCTCCGGTGCAATTCGCGGCGCCCGATTGTCCAGTGGAACGCCTTGGTCAGCTCATGACGGAGGGAAACGTGTCACGGCTACTGGTGCTCGACGAAGACGGGCATCTGGCTGGCCTCGTCAGCCTTATCGATCTTTTCCTGCACGCGCCTGGAAAGTATGCCATGGAAGCAGCCCGCGGTATCTATGCTCGAGAAGTGGGCGCCCGGCCGTCCGACCACCCACACCGGGCATCGATGATGATCCCCGAGTACTTTCACGGTGTCCGTGATTTGTCGCCCGACAGCGCCTCGGCGGGCGAGAACATCGCGCGCGTCGAAGCCAACAGCGTGGTCCACGGCGGCACGAACAAACTAAAGGAGTTCCCCGCGTAGGGCGCACGATGAAAGGCGAGCGTGTTCAAAGCTCTGCGCGAAGTGAAGGAATGAAAATGTGGAAAGCGGCATCTTGGAAGGGGTTGCGGCACGGCATTGTCGGGTTAGCGATGCTGGTCGCCGCCACGTTGCTGTTCGCCATTGAGGCGGGTGCCGAAGACAGCGAGCCCCCGCCAAGGGAGCGCCAGAGCCAGACCATCGATAGTTCGAGGCGTTTGAATCGGGCGGAGGACATGATTGCCCTGCTTCGCGAAGGCAATCGGATCGAAACCGAGGGCGCCAAGCTGGCGCTCGAACGGGGTCAGGCGGAGCGGGTGAAGAACTACGCCCGCCTGCTGACGATGGAGCACCAGCGCTGCGACAAGCAGCTTACGGATTACGCGGACGAGAAAGGCCTCAAACAACGGAGCTTCGAGGACGGCGAGCAAGAGCCGGTCGACGGTCCATTGGAAAGGCTACGCGTGCGACAGCCACAGAACTTCGACCGCGCGTTCATCCTGGCGATGGTTCGCGAGCACGGCAAGATGATCGACGCGCTAACGAGTACGATGCAGGAGAGCCACGACGCCGACCTTCGTCGCCTGCTGGCCGAGCAGTTGCCCGTGCTCAAACGACTGAAGCAGGCGGGAGAGGTAATCCTTGCGCGGTTACCTGCCAACAGCGAAAAGTGAACTGCGCCAGAGCACCGACGGCGTCTCCGCTCTCAAATAGATCCTTCAGTGCTCCAGGGTCTAGGCTGGCCGCGCAACGTAGGAATTCGTCCCTGCGCCACCATACGCGCGACTGTCTGAGCGGCTAGCCGTGAGACCTTCTCTGGATCGGCGCTGAAATGCGCGGCTTCGTCAAAAACAGTCAGGATCAGATCGCCAAGCGGCACCGTTTGTTGAGTCTGGCTCTTCACTATTTTTCTGCCTTTCCTGTGATGCCTGTTCCGCTTCGCTTTACTGATTGCAAAAGCGTCTTGAACATCATTTGCACCTACAGCACGTTCTGCGCCATCAAGTAGAAGGTAATGAATTCACCAGCTTGCGGTGCCTAGGACGCTTGGTCCTGGTTTGTGCATTCAAGGTGAAGTACCTTTCCCATCAATTCGAAGGAGAGGGATGGAGATGCTGGCGGGCGATCTGGACCACAAGGAACTTTTAGAGCTGGAGCCGGAAGGAGGCGTAATTCGCTTCGCCGGACAGAGAGCGTTGCTGCTCGATGCAGTGGCGATGGGACTTCTGCGCAAATACCTCGTCGAGAACTTCGGCGTCACTGCTGCGCGGACGGTGCTGACCCAATTCGGCTTTGCCCACGGTTGGCGCATGGCCGAGGCCATGCAAACCGCGTTCAAGTGGCGAAGCCCCGAGGAGTGGCAACGTGCGGGAGCCCGCATCCACACCCTCGAGGGCCTCTTCCATATGGAACCAGGAGGAGACGGTCTTTTGTCCAAGAGCGGGATCATATTGCTGACCTGCTACGAAGCCGAGCAGCACCTCCTGCACTTCGGCCGAGCCGATGCACCTGTGTGCTGGACTATCTGCGGCCTCAGCAGCGGGTATATCAGCCGTAGCTCGGGCAAAGAAATCTACGTTCTCGAAGATCGCTGCCTGGCGAAGGGCGATGCGGCTTGCCACTTGATTGGGCGAACGCGCGAGGAATGGGGCGACGAGCGCGCGGAAGAGCTGCGCTTCTTCGAACCCACTCGCCTCAAGGATTGTCTCGATGTTTCGCTCAAGAGGGTCATCGAGACCTTGAAATCCACTGAACAGAAATTGCACCTGCGTCGCCGGGCGCTGGTGGGCGGGGCCGTCCATGTCGACGAGCCTCTCGGAATCGTCGCCAAGAGCGTCGCCATGGCGCAACTGGTGGATCTGGCGCGCCGGGTGGCAAAAGTGGATTCCACCGTCCTCATCACGGGCGAGAGCGGCGCTGGCAAGGAGCGGGTCGCGCGGCTGGTTCACGAGGAGTCCACGCGCGCGGCGGGACCGTTTGTCGCGGTCAACTGCGGCGCCATCACGGAAACACTTCTCGAGAGCGAGCTCTTTGGGCACGCGCGGGGCGCCTTCACCGGCGCGACACAGGACCGCCCCGGACTGTTCGAGGCCGCCAACAGCGGGACACTGCTGTTAGACGAAGTTGGCGAAGTTTCCCCGGCGATGCAGGTCAAGCTGCTACGGGCATTGCAGGAGCGAGAGGTTCGCCGCGTTGGTGAAAACAAGAGCAGGAAGGTAGACGTCCGCGTCTTGGCTGCAACCAATCGTGACTTGGCTCGCGGCGTGGCGGCCGGCGACTTTCGGCAGGACCTGTATTACCGGATCAAGGTGGTCGAGTTGCATGTGCCACCGCTACGCGAGCGCAGGGACGATGTCCTTCCCCTGGCTCGGGTGCTGTTGGCCGACGCGGCTCTCCAGATGAAACGCAAGATCTCCAGTATCGCTCCGAGCGCCGCCGACCAACTCTTGCGCTACCAATGGCCAGGCAACGTGCGCGAGCTTGAAAACACGATGGAGCGAGCTGTCGCGCTTGCGCGAGGCAGTCGCGTAGAATTCGAAGACCTGCCCGAAGAGATCCGCCAGGCCTTCCCTACTCCGGTCGCAACCCAAGGGAAGGTTCGCCCACTTGAGGAAATCGAGAGGGATTACATCCTCGCCGCCCTGGAACTGAATGGTGGCAACCAAACCCATACGGCCGAACAGCTCCACATCGGTTCGGCGACACTCTACCGTAAGCTCAAGAGCTACGGACTGATCGGCAAGAAGCGCCCAGAGGCGGCTGTTTCGTAAAGCCTGGGAGGGTTTGTCTCTGCCCTCGGCACCTGCCCACCCAGCCTGCCCGCCCCCGCGCTTCGCGCGGCCTCGCCAAACCCGCGGCACCCTCCCCCGCCTCGCTACGCTCGGCCGCGCGCGATGATCCGCGCCGAGCAAAGCTCGGCGGCTCCCCAGGCATTAGGGGCTGTCCCTAGTTCTCGGGTTCACAGAGGTGGCATACGGGAGAGCGGCGC
>CAZTTW010000011.1:0-18987 GCA_964616265.1 uncultured Myxococcales bacterium
GGGCGGCTTCGAGACGGCCAAGATCATTCGCGAGCGGAAGCGGTCGCGCCATACCCCCATCATCTTCATCAGCGCCTATGGCCGCGACGAAGACTATGTGCTCGGTGCCTACAAACTCGGCGCCGTGGATTTTCTTTTCAAGCCCATTATTGCGGAGATCCTGGTGAGCAAGGCCGCGGTGTTTGTCGAGTTGCATCGACGCGCGGCTTTGGTAGCGCAACAATCGGAACGCCTGCGCGAGCATGAACGCCGCGAGCACGAGCGCGTCCTCGAGGAAGAACGCAATCGCTGGAACGAAGAGGCGCTGCGGCGACAGATGGAAGAGATGGCCGAAGCAGATAGGCGCAAGGACGAGTTTCTCGCTGTCCTGGGCCACGAGCTGCGAAATCCCCTTTCGGCCATCGTCGTTGGTAGTGACCTGCTCATGCGCAAGCTGTCGGCCATGCCCGGAGTGGACGAGTCGATCCTGCGCGCTCGTGAGCGCATCGAACGCCAGGCGCAGTACTTACATCGCCTGGTCGATGACCTCCTTGACCTGGCACGCATCAACTCGGGCAAGATCGAGCTCAAGCGCTCGCACACGACCTTGCAGCACATCATCGAACAGGCCGTGGTGACGAGTCTTCCCAGCATCGAGAAGGTTGGGCACAAGCTCGCGGTCGAGGTGCCGCCGGCGCCGGTCGCGATGTGGGCTGATTCGGTTCGACTGATTCAAGCGGTGGGCAACCTTCTGAGCAATGCGGCTCGGTACACCGATCCGGGCGGCGCCATTCATGTGAAGTGCAATGTGAGAGACGACGAGGTCGATATCGTAGTCAGCGACAATGGTTGTGGCATCAGCTCCGAGCTCTTGCCGAGGGTGTTCGACATTTTCGTCCAGGCAGGCGCGGGCGGAGTCAAGAATGGTCTGGGATTGGGACTGACCATCGTGAAACGATTGGTGGGTCTGCACCAAGGTACGGTGCATGCCGCCAGCGACGGCCCAGGCAAGGGCGCGACGTTCACCATCACCTTGCCTTTGCGCCCTCGGGCGGCCGACGAGGCAGGGAAGCGGACGCCCACCTGGCCGCCGGCCGCTGGGAACCGCCCGAAGGGGCTTTCCATCGTGCTCGTGGAAGACAATCAGGATATTCGCGAGTCCATGCAGGAACTGCTGACCGAGCTTGGTCATTCGGTGCAAGCTGCAGCGGATGGCGGCAGCGGCGTCGAGCTGATCTTGCGGGTGTCGCCAAACGTAGCGATAGTCGATCTCGGCTTACCGGTGCTCGACGGCTACCAAGTTGCCGAGAGAGTGCGTTCACAAGTGGGTGCCAACAGCATTCGCCTGATCGCAATGACAGGGTACGGACAGGAGACTGATCGCATCAGGGCACGCGAAGCTGGCTTCGACGCGCACCTGGTGAAGCCAGCGGACATCGACGCGGTGATGTCCGTTCTCACTCCCAAGGATTGACTATGGACAAGATGATCGAGGCTTCCACGTTGAAGTCCAGAGGTAGCCGGACGAATGGTGGTCGAACGAACGGCAACGGCAACGGCGGTGCGACCTCGGTCGCGCGCAATGGAGCAGTGACCGAGGCGGGGCTCGATCGCCGTCAGCTTCTCGCGGGGTTGCGGTCGCTGCAACGGGGAGAGTTCTCGGTGCGCTTGCCTGACGATTTGGTAGGACTCGACGGCGAAATATGTGAGACCTTCAACAGTCTGGCGCAATTCGCCGGTGCCTTGCGCGAGGACGTCGTCGACTTGCGACAGAGCGTCGGCATCGAAGGTCGTACCCATCGGCGTCTTGCACGCAATGCCTCGCGGGGTGGCTGGGCCGAATACGTCGTCGGCGTCAACGAGGTACTGGACGATCTCACCGCCCATACGGCGGACGTCGCGCGCGTTCTCAGTGCCGTCGCCAAGGGCGACCTGGGCCAGGCGATCGACATCGAGGGCACCGATGCTCCCTTGCGAGGCGACTTCCTTCGCCACGCACGGTTGGTGAACGGCATGGTGTCTCAGTTGGCGGCGTTTTCCTCCGAGGTTACCCGCGTCGCCCAAGAGGTCGGCGTCGACGGAAAATTGGGCGCGCAAGCGCGCATCCGCGGGGTCTCGGGTGTTTGGAAAGAGCTGACCGACAGTGTGAATCTGATGGCCAGCAATCTGACCAATCAGGTGCGCGAGATTGCCCAAGTCACGACGGCGGTCGCGCAGGGTGATCTGACCAAGACCGTCAACATCGAAGCCAAGGGCGAAATCCTTCAGCTCAAGAACACCATCAATACGATGGTCGAGCAGTTGGGCTCGTTTGCGTCGGAAGTTACCCGCGTCGCGCGCGAGGTCGGCACCGAGGGCATCCTCGGCGGACAAGCCCACGTGCGCGGCGTTTCGGGCGTGTGGCGTGAGCTCACGCAAAACGTGAACTCGATGGCGAACAACCTGACAACCCAGGTCCGTAACATCGCCGAGGTCGCGACAGCCATCGCCGCGGGCGATTTGTCTCGCAAGATTACCGTCGACGTGCGAGGCGAGGTGCTCGAGGTCAAACGCACCATCAATACAATGGTCGATCAACTCGGCGCCTTCGCGGCCGAGGTCAATCGTGTCGCGCGCGAGGTCGGCACGGAAGGCGTGCTCGGCGGTCAGGCGAAGGTCGTGGCAGTTTCGGGCGTATGGCGCGAATTGACCGAGAACGTGAACGGTATGGCCGGCAACCTGACCAGTCAGGTGCGCAACATCGCCGAGGTCATCACGGCCATCGCCCAGGGCGACCTGGGTCACAAGATCGCGGTCGATGCGCGCGGCGAGATCCTCACGCTCAAGAACACCATCAACGCCACCGTCGACAAGCTCAATCGCTTTGCCGCCGAAGTCAATCGCATGGCGCGCTTGGTTGGTACCGAAGGAACGCTGGGCGTACAAGCGGACGTGAAGGACGTGTCGGGCGTCTGGAAAGAGCTTACCGACAACGTCAATTTGATGGGCCGCAACCTGACGTACCAGGTGCGTGACATCGCCGGCGTCACGACCGCCGTGGCAAACGGCGACCTGTCGAAGAAGATTACCGTCGAGGTCAAGGGCGAGCTTCTGCAATTGAAGAACACCATCAACGCCATGGTGGACTCACTCGGCTCGTTCGCGTCGGAAGTCACGCGTATGGCTCGCGAAG
Organism: uncultured Myxococcales bacterium; assembly: GCA_964616265.1. Lineage (GTDB taxonomy): Bacteria > Myxococcota_A > Polyangia > Fen-1088 > Fen-1088 > Fen-1118. The sequence continues at coordinate 3,152 of CAZTTW010000011.1, forward strand.
TTGGCACCGAAGGCGTCCTCGGCGGTCAGGCGGTCGTGCAGGACGTCGCCGGAATTTGGCTCGAGCTCACGCAAAACGTGAACTCGATGGCGAGCAACCTGACCAATCAGGTCCGCAATATCGCCGACGTCGCCCGCGCAGTCGCGAACGGCGATTTGTCCAAGACAATCACCGTTGGCGCGCGCGGCGAGGTGCTCGAGCTCAAGAACGTACTCAATGCCATGGTCAATCAGCTCAATTCCTTCTCGGCGGAAGTTACACGCGTCGCGCGCGAGGTCGGCGTCGAGGGTCGATTGGGAGGCCAGGCCGAAGTTCCCGGTGTGCGCGGCGTTTGGGAAGAGCTGACCGACAACGTGAATCTGATGGCCAGCAACCTGACCAATCAGGTGCGCGACATCGCCATGGTGACCACCGCTGTCGCCGGCGGCGACCTGACCCGCAAGATCATGGTCGACGCCAAGGGCGAGATCTTGGAATTGAAGAACACCATCAACACGATGGTCGATCAATTGAGCGCCTTTGCCGACCAGGTCACGCGCCTGGCGACCGAGGTCGGTACCGAGGGCAAGCTGGGCGGCCAGGCCGACGTGCGCGGTGTCGCCGGCACTTGGCGCCACCTGACCGACGCCGTCAACTCGATGGCCAACAACTTGACCGAACAGGTGCGCAACATCTCGCAGGTTGCTACGGCTATCGCCGAGGGAGACTTGCAGAAGAAGATCGTCGTCGACGCGCGCGGTGAAATCCTCGAGCTGAAGAACACCATCAACATCATGGTCGATCAGCTGAGCACCTTCGCAGACCAGGTCACGCGCGTCGCGCGCGAGGTCGGCACCGAGGGCAAGCTGGGCGGTCAGGCGTCCATCGAAGGTGTGCGCGGTACGTGGAAGGACCTCACGGACAACGTCAACTCCATGGCATCCAACCTGACCGACCAAGTCCGCAATATCGCCGAGGTGACCACGGCGGTCGCCAAGGGCGAGCTTTCGAAGAAGATTACCGTCGACGTGCGCGGCGAGCTTCTAGAGCTGAAGAACACGGTCAATACGATGGTCGACCAATTGAGTGCCTTCGCCGACCAGGTCACGCGCGTCGCCCGCGACGTCGGCGTCGAAGGAAAGCTGGGCGGGCAGGCCGAGGTGCGCGGCGTCTCCGGAGTTTGGAAAGAGCTGACCGACAACGTGAATCTGATGGCCAGCAATCTCACCGGCCAGGTGCGCGACATCGCGAACGTCACGACGGCCGTCGCCAACGGCGACCTTACCCGAAAGATCACCGTCGAGGTGCGCGGCGAGCTCCTCGCGCTCAAGGACACCGTCAACACGATGGTCGATCAGTTGAACGGCTTCGCCGCAGAGGTCACCCGTGTCGCCCGCGAGGTCGGCACCGAAGGCGTGCTCGGTGGCCAGGCCGAGGTGCGCGGCGTCTCCGGCGTGTGGCGCGGCCTTACCGACAACGTCAACCTGATGGCGCGCAACCTGACCGAGCAGGTGCGCGGTATCGCGCGCGTCGTGACCGCGGTCGCTAACGGCGACCTGGACCAAAAGCTCACCCTCGACGCCAAGGGCGAAATTGCGACGCTGGTCGAAACCATCAACGCCATGATCGTCACCTTGTCGACCTTCGCCGACCAAGTCATCGGAGTTGCTCGCGACGTCGGCGTGGAAGGCCGACTGGGTGGACAGGCCGACGTGCCGGGTGCCGCTGGCGTGTGGCGAGACCTCACCAACAACGTCAACGAGCTGGCCGGGAACCTCACGCGACAAGTCCGCGCCATCGGCGACGTCGCCACCGCGGTGACCAAGGGCGACCTCACGCAGTCGATTACCGTCGACGCGCGCGGTGAAGTCGCGCTCCTCAAAGACAACGTCAACCAAATGATTCGCACGTTGGCGGATACCACCCTCGTCAACAAAGAACAGGACTGGCTCAAGACGAACTTGGCGCGCTTCTCGCGAGCCCTCCAAGGCCAGCGCGACCTTTTGACTGTCGCCGAGAGCGTTCTGAACGAGCTTACGCGCCTGGTGAATGCGCAGCTGGGCTCGTTCTTCATGGCCGAGAATCATGACGGGCACATCCTGCTGAAGCTATTTGCTTCCCATGCCTACAAAGAGCGCAAGAATGTGTCGAACGTGTTCGCGCTTGGCGAAGGCCTGGTGGGGCAGGCGGCCCGTGAAAAAAAAGCCATCTTGGTGACCGATGTGCCGTCCGACTACGTACGCATCAGCTCGTCTCTCGGCGAGGCGTCGCCGCTCAACATCGTCGTGGTTCCAATCACCTTCGAAGGGGAGATCAAGGGCGTGTTGGAGCTGGCCTCGTTCCAGAGGTTCAATGCCGTCCAGATCGCCTTCCTGGAGCAGTTGGTCGAGAGCTTGGGCATCGTCGTGGCCACTATCGAGGCCACCATGAAGACCGACGAGCTTCTGCGGAAGTCACAAAGCATGGCCGAAGAGCTGCAATCGAAGCAGGAAGAGTTGCAGAACACCAACGAGGAATTGGAGGAGAAGGCCCGCCAATTGACGACGCAAAAGACCGAGGTCGAGCGCAAGAACCGTGACGTCGAGGTGGCGAAGCAAGAGCTGGAAGAAAAGGCGGAGCAGTTGGCTCTCACTTCCCGCTACAAGTCGCAATTCCTCGCCAACATGTCACACGAACTGCGGACACCGCTCAATAGCCTGCTGATTCTGTCCCAACAACTCGAAGCCAACCGCGACAAGAATCTCAAGCCGAAGCAAATCGAGTACGCGAGCACCATTCGACAATCCGGGGCGGACCTGCTGGCGCTGATCAACGAAATCCTCGATTTGGCGAAGATCGAATCGGGCACGATGTCCGTCGACGTCTCGACAGTAAGCCTCGCGGACATCTGCGACTTCGTACAACGCTCGTTCGGCCACGTGGCCGAGGAGAAACGGCTGAAATTCTCGGTCGAGCTGGATCCGGCGCTGCCGCCTTCGATTCGCACCGACGACATGCGCCTTCGGCAGGTGCTGCGGAATCTCTTGTCCAACGCACTCAAGTTCACCGAGAAGGGCGGCGTGACCCTCTACATTTTCCGGGCCGGCAAGCCGGAATGGAGTGTGGACAACGACACGCTCAACTCGGCAACGGGCGTGATCGGCTTCTCTGTGGTGGACACTGGCATCGGCATACCGGCCGACAAACACAAGATTGTCTTCGAGGCGTTCCAGCAGGCAGATGGCGGAACCAGCCGGCGCTATGGCGGCACCGGGCTCGGCCTGGCAATCAGTCGGGAGATTGCGGGACTCCTTGGCGGCGAGCTACAACTCCACAGTGAGATAGGCGTCGGAAGCACCCTGACACTCTTCATTCCGATGGAGTACGTGTCGCGGACGCGAGCGGCGGCGATGTTGCCACCGCTTCCGGTGCGAAGTCTTGCGGCAAGGAACAAAGAGGCCTTTGATGGGAAACGCGGCGCAACCGTCGCGGCACTCTCGCCGTACGATGCCTCCGACGACCGTCATTCGATTGAATACGGCGATCGGGTGGTGCTCATCATCGAGGACGACGAGGCGTTTGGTAGGACGCTGCTCGGTTTTGCCCGCGAGCACAGCTTTCGCGGTGTGGTCACATCGACTGGAGAACAAGGGCTTGCGCTCGCCCGCAGCCTCAAACCCGACGCCATCACGCTTGATATTCATTTGCCCGATATGGACGGGCGGGTCGTTCTCGATCAACTCAAACATGACGCGCGCACTCGACACATCCCTGTGGAGGTCATCTCGGTCGAAGGCAAAGAGGCGCGGGCGATCGAGCAAGGGGCCATCGCCTATCTGCAGAAGCCGGTGGACCAGGATGCGCTGGACAGGGCGCTTCGGCATATTCAGCGGTTCCTCGACCGGCAGGTGGGTCGCCTGCTCCTTGTTGAGCACGAAGAAGCCGAGCGGAACGCCATCGTAGAAATGCTGGGAGGAGGTGACGTCGTCACAGTGACCGCCTCTAGTCTCGAAGCCGCGCTGGAGGCCTTGGATGGGGCGCCCTTCGACTGTGCCGTGGTTGATTTGCAGATGCCCGACACGACGGGTCCGCAGCTCTTGAAAGCGATCCGCGAGCACATCGCCGACCGCCGCATGCCCATCATCGCCTATACGAACAAAGGGCTCAGTCGACAGGAGGAGAACGAAGTTCGGGAATTGGCCGAAGCGATCGTGGCCAAAGATTCGGAGTCCTCTAGACAGCTGCTCGCCAAGACCGCACTGTTCCTTCACCGTGTGGAAGCGAATCTGCCACAACCGGCGCAGCGAGCCTTGGAAGGTCTCAACGAGACCGATCCCGCTCTTGCCGGCAAACGAGTCCTACTGGTGGATGACGACGCCCGAAATCTTTTCGCCATCACGACCATTCTCGAGCAACACGCGATGAAAGTCGTCTACGCGGAAAATGGTCAACAGGCACTGCAGAAGCTGGAAGAGCATGGTGATGTCGACATCGTGCTCATGGACATCATGATGCCCGAGATGGACGGCTACGAGGCGACGCGGCGGATTCGTGCGCAGCGAAGCCACGGCAGGGTGCCTGTCATCGCGCTTACTGCAAAGGCGATGCAAGGGGATCGCGAGAAGTGCTTGGAAGCGGGGGCATCGGACTACATCACCAAACCAGTGGACGCCGCCCAATTGGTTTCTTTGCTGCGTGTTTGGCTCAACGTCTGAACGTCGACTGCGCGTCGCCCAAGAGCTCCGCGAGGCATCCTTTGGCGTCACAAGCCGGCAACCGTGGTTCTGGTGTGCAGTTGCGTAATCGTGACGATGCGAGTCTCGCCCGGATGGAAACGTGAAGTAAGTGCTGAGCTCTACTGTGAACTCTGGCGGTCTGCGTAGGCAGACTTGCGTGGCATATGCCTTGCTGTTTCGGCCCGCATGCCCATTGCATCAGACGGAAATCTTCTGGTCGGACCGTCGTTCCTTCTGGTGGCGGCGACCCTTTGTGGAGGCGGTCTTTCCGTTGCCGTGGCGGCAGCGATGCCTGCCGGTTCCCCAAAGGCGAATCGACCAATTGGTTCGTCTGTGTCCCAATCCAGGGCCTTCGTCAACGAGGATTCCGGGGCGTCCAGCAGCGGTTTGATGAGCTCGAAGGAAAATGGTGCTCTAAAGACCGAATCGCCGACGGAGTCCTGCTTGGCGACGACGATTTGCGAGGTCAAGGAGCGACTGCGGCGGCGCACACCTGCGTGGACGCCGAGCTTCTGTCGAGTCGTCGCCCACGCCGTTCTCCGGGCAGCTGAGCGGCATCGACTCCCTCCTGCTCTCATTCTCGCGGTCATGATCAATGAAAGCGATTTGAACGAGAATGCCGCCTCGACCACTTACAGGGACGGTCGCGTCTATGCCAAAGACGGCGGCCTGATGGGCATCCGCTGTGTGCTCGACAAGAAGGGGCGCTGCTTGAATCCAAACCCGCATGGAATCCTTTGGCAAGAAGTTATGAGCCCACAGAACAACATTGCTCTCGGTGCCCGCGAGCTCGCCTACTGGCGCGACGTCGGCGGTGTCGAACGAATCGCCCAGTCCTGGCGGGACCACGCCGGCGTTTTGCACAGCCGGCAACGGCTCGTGCGCTGCCGGCATAGAGACCACGCCTACTGGGCCCACTATAACCACGGCGAGATCTATCTCGATCATGGGAATGCTCGTCATTATCCCCATCGTGTCGCCGTTCTCTATTACGCCCTTCTCCGGGCAATGAATCTCGACATCAAGCCCCTAACGTCGATGGCATTGACCGTCAAGGATCCCGGACGGCCACGTCGCACCGCCGACCGACCCGTGGAACTACGCTACCGCAAGCTATGCCAATCGATTCGAGACTCAGCTCTTCATTGTGGGGCGCTCGCCACCGCGCGCCTCGGTGACTCCCAGTAAGTGGGTGCCTGCCCGCACCGAATTGTGGCACTCGATGCGAGCTCGGCACGATGGATGTGTTAGAAGACCCTCTGTGCGCTTCCACCAGTGCTGCCTGGGCTTCCAACGGGTGACTTGACGTCGGCACTTGCTTCGCCGGCGGACGACACCTCGGTAAGCTGGCAGTCCGTCATGATCTTCTTCGCCTTGCGAGTCCAATCAGAGTTGTCCGAGTGTACCGACAGCAAGACACCGCCCGATTTCACCATGCCCTCGTAGCGCTTCGCCTCGAATTCGGGGATGCCCATTCCTATCAGTGCTCCGGCCAATCCCCCAACCGCGCCGCCGACGCCGACGCCTGCCAGGGTTGCCATCAAGGGGCCTGCGGCGATGAATAGGCCGAGGCCCGGAATTGCTAGGGCGCCGATTCCTACCAGCCAGCCCAGGGTGCCGCCGAGTACCATGCCCGTGCCAGCACCAGTCGCAGCGCCTTCAGGGGCTTTCGTGTTGTGCTCATGGGCGAAGTCTCGACTGCTTTTCTTGTCTGGGAAGAGGGCCGAAATGTCGTCGCTTCGGAATCCCGCCAACCGCAAGGCATCGACTGCCTTCTCCAAATGGGGAATGTCTCTACACACACCAAATATCGCTGTGTTACGTCCGGCCATGGAAGCCTCCTGTGTTAATGGAGTGCGCCACTGAGCGCACCGATCCGAAGCGGCTGCAATGGATGTGCCTAGTTCTCTTGGAAGCAAACTACGTGGCACAGCCGTTGCTGGGTCAAGTGAGTAACACCAAGGAGCTAATCTCTATGACGACGTCAATAATGCGTAACCTTATCAATACCGCGGTAATCGTTGCCGCGAGCGCTTGGGTAGCGTCACCCGCGCGTGCGGAAATCCCGGTGCCTACGGGTGATTCCGGTAACGAAGATCCGGGCGACAATAGTCACGAGGTTCCACCTTCGACCGATCATGGCTCTTTCCCCGCGGCGGTGCTCGGGCGCCTTCACTTGGCGAACATTCAGGAAATGATGATGGGTAAGCAGGCAGAGAAGAAAGGCCAATCGAAGGAAGTTCGGGACTTCGGTGCGATTCTCGTCCGCGACCACAGTGCCGCCGACAAGCGCCTTCTCGCCTTTGCGAAACGTCAACGGATCGACGTCTCTGTGACCGGCCAAACACTCGAGGAGCCAGAGCACGACGGAACGGCGTCATTCGACGAAAAGTTCGCCCAGAGCATGCTCGACGCGCACGAAAAGAGCATCGCCGACGTGAAGAAGGCAAGCGAAGCCTCGACTGACGACACGCTCAGCACCTACTTGGACTCGGTTTTGGCAATGCTGGAGCGTCATCGCGATCTGGCGCAAGGAATCCTAGACAAGCATACGGGACGCTAGTCAGAGGGCGGTAGGACGCATCGCCCGAAGTCCCGTGAACCCTAAGAAGGAGAGTCCTTGCGAAATCGAATGGCGACGAATGGACCTCAGGCGATGCGTTCGATGCGGCGCCTGGCGGAGCAGGCCCTGTCGCGAACCAGCGGCGCGGCGCTCTCGGAGCGCAACAGTGTGCGCATCCTAAAAAACGCGGACGAGAATTATCCAGCTTGGCTCGATGCCATCCGGGCTGCGCAGAAGTTCGTTCATCTCGAGAACTACATTTTCGAAGAGGACGAGGTGGGCTGGCTGTTCGCCGATGCCTTGAGTAGAAAAGCGCGCGAGGGCGTGCGTGTCCGGGTTGTGCGCGATTGGCTCGGCAGTTGGGGCTGTGCTTCGCGGAGCTTTTGGCGGAGTATGGCGTGCGCGGGGGTTCACCTTCGCTGCTTCAATCCGCCGCGGATCGACAGTCCCGTGGGATGGGTGACGCGGGATCATCGCAAGTCCATTGCCATCGATGGCGAGGTCGCTTTCGTCGCTGGATTGTGCTTGAGCAAGCGTTGGAAGGGGGACCCTGGTCTCGGCGTCACGCCCTGGCGCGACACGGGGATGGAAATTCGCGGACCCGCGGTGGCAGACGTGCACGCCGCTTTCGGACAGGTTTGGGAAAGCATGGGCGATGGTCTGCCGAGCGATGAATTGCCAGCGCCCGAAAGTCTCACCCCCGCCGGAAACGTAGCCTTGCGGGTGGTCGCGGGTTCGCCGACTACGGCAGGCATGTTGCGTACGGACCAATTGATTGCGGCTGTTGCCAGACGGTCACTGTGGCTGACAGACGCGTATTTCGTCGGCATTGCTCCTTATGTTCAAGCTCTGCTGGCGGCGGCGCGCGATGGGGTCGACGTGCGGCTGCTCGTGCCGCAAGCCATGGATATCCGCCTCATCCGCTCCCTTTCGCGATCAGGCTTTCGCCCTTTGCTCGAGGGCGGTGTCAGAATTTTCGAATGGAACGGCTCCATGATGCATGCCAAGACTGCGGTGGTGGATGGTCGATGGAGTCGGATCGGCTCGTCGAATCTCAACGTGGCCAGCTTCCTCGGCAACTATGAGCTGGACGTGGCCATTGACGACGCAGGTGTTGCCCGAGAGATGCAGCACATGTTTCTCGAAGATCTCGACAACGCCACCGAGATCGTTCTTTCGGGCAATCGGGTGCGCGACCGTTCGTTCCCCGGCACGCCAGTATGGACAGCGGCAGGCTGGACGGTGCTGCGGGACAAAGCGCTGCGACCGAGACAAGCTCGACGGGCGCCTGTCGGGCACAAGGGCTCCGCCGCTGCCGCCGGCGCGATTCGTGTCGCCAACGCTGTCAGTGCGGCGATGACCAACCGACGGGTGCTGGGACGGGCGGAGGGCGGACTTCTCTTGAGCTGCGGCGGCTTGCTTCTAGCGATCGGAGCCATCGGTTCTCTGTGGCCTCGAGTGCTCGCGATGCCGATGGTGCTGCTCGCGGGTTACCTGGGCCTCGCCCTCTTGTGGCGCGCTCTGCGCTTGCGTCTCGGTCGGAAACGGCCGCCGAGCATCGGCGAGCTGCCGCGCAAGGGACGCCACGTCGAGGCACCCCTTCGCAGCGAGCGTCGCCAGGAGCGCCTCATGGGCAGACCGATGAGCTAAGGACGGGTGCCGACCATCTCCTTGCGCACACTGTCCCCGGTGCTGCTACCTCAGCCATTCCCTTCGTCATTTCGCTGGGTTCCTCGACGACCGATTGAGACGTCGGTGTGCGGCTCAAATTTCATAGAAAATGAGCCTAAAGAACTGCTGTAACGGTTCCGATAGAATGTCGTCGCGAGCAGCACAACTTGCTGCAGAGTGACGTGATGGCAAAGATGAAACAATTCTTGACCGCTCTATCGGCTGCCTTGCTTTCGTTCACCAGTGCTTGCAGTGTGATGGTGGACAGAAGCGGCGTGCAATGCGCTACTGACGCGGATTGCGCGAAATTCGAGACTGGCGCCACCGCGTACGCGGTCTGTAGCCAAGGCGTTTGCGTGAACTCGGGTCTTGGCCCCAAGGGTTGCTTCGGAGGCGCGCCGACCACCAATGTCCAGTACCTGAATGCGTGCACGACGGCCCAGAGCGCGCCGTACGACAATTGTGCCAAGCTCGGATTGTGCAGCCCAGGCTTCCTGCTGCCAGACCCAACGCCTCCGCAAAGCGCCGGCATCGTCACTGCGACGATCAAGCCGGTGGCACCGCCCACCCAGCGGTGCGCCGACTCCGGGCCGAACGTAATTTACATGGCCGGCACATCGGACTTCGGGCCTTTGCTAGCCCAAGTCACGCCCTTGCTCATGGCGGAAAGCCCTGCCTATCGTGCGGTCTTCATGCCCGGCACATCGTGCGGCGGCGTAAGCGCCGTCTTCGATCCCACCGCGACCACCATCAAGGACATCGCGGGCACCCAGACCAAGGCCGCGACGTACGCATACTACTTCGACGACGCCGGCAACCAAGTCAGCTGCACGCTCGATCCCGAGGGCAAGACCGTCGACATTGGGGTGTCGAACCTCTACTCGACGGTATGCAATGCAGCGTATGTGCCGAGTGCTCTCATTGCCTCCTATCTCGGGCCTACCGTCACGTTTGGTTTCACCGTACCAGCAGCATCTCAGCAGAACACCATCAGCGTCGAAGCCGCCCATCTCATCTTCGGCCTGGGTGGCCTCAGTCCGACGGGGATCAACGCGAGCCCGTGGCTTGATCCTTCCTACTACTCCATCCGCAATTCAGGCGCCGGATCGACTGCGCTGGCCGCAGAGTTAATCCATGTGCCGCGCACGGCCTTCTGGGGCGTCGACCGACTGTCGACGGATGCGATTCGCGACTCGCTCATTGCGTCCGCGGCCCCGGAACAGTCCATCGGCATTTTGTCCATCGACTACGCGGACAAGAACCGCGGCAATCTTCGCGTTCTCTATTTGCAGGGCGAGGGGCAAATTTCCGGCTTCCTGCCGGACTCTTCGGCGACGTCGCTCAACAAGGCCAACGTGCGCGACGGTCACTATCCACTATGGGGCTACGTTCACTTCTACACCGCCAACATCAACGGCGCTCCGTCGGCCTCGGCAGGAGCCTTCGTGACACGCTTCTCGGTACCGAAGCTCGATCCCGCGCTGGTGGATGCCATGATCGCGGCATCGCTCGTGCCCCAGTGTGCGATGCGGGTGGCGCGCACCACGGAGATGGGTGCCTTCACTCCCAATCCATACAAGTTCCAGTGCGGCTGCTATTTCGATTTCAAGACGAATGGCAAGACAGCATGCGCGCCCTGCACGACCTCAAACGACTGTCCCGCGAGCGCTCCGGCGTGCAACTACGGTTTCTGCGAGACTCAATAGCTTCGACTGTTCGATGAAAACATATACCTGCTTCCAAGCAGGTGGACGAGACGCCGTGGGTCCAACTTCGCGCGAAAGCATTCTGCTCGCGCGTCGCGATGTAACGATTTGCGGAAGGCTCGAAAGATGCGAATAGCAACACAGCCAGAAATACCAATCGTCGGAGACGATATCGTTCCCAGCCGCAGTGTCCTTCAGGACGGACGTACGAAGCCGCAGACGACCAATGCCAGCAAGGGTGCGCTTTGGCTGCTGCCAAGCGCCGTCGTCTTGACCGTGGTAACGCTCATCGCTGCATGTCCTGCGACACCCAATGCCATTGCCGGATTGAGTGTGCGACAAATGGTGAGCATTGAGGCGATTGTATTTCTGTCGGGACTCATGAGTGGGCTGTCGGGATTCGGGTTCTCGGCGATCGGTGCCGCGAGCTTGCTCCTCTTGACGCCCATCCTCCAGGTTCCTCTGTTTCAGGCGTTGTCCACCGGGAATCAACTGTTGTCGGCTGAACAGTTGCGCAAAGACATGCCGAGCTCGCTCAAGGACCTCTGGATGGGGCCAGGTCCTTGCATGTTAGGTGGGGCTGCCGGTGTACCTATCGGAATATGGCTGCTGTCGCACTTGCCTGCCGCAAGATTAATGGCCGTCTTTGGCACACTGTTAACCATTTATGCCGTCTATTCGATGTTCAAACCGTCTAGCTTCAAGCTGCGGGGTTTCGACGGTCCGGCAAGCGGAGCGACAGTCGGCTTTCTTGGTGGCGTGGTTGGTGGCTTCACGGCCTTTCCGGGCGCAGCGGTCGTGGTGTGGACGGGGTTGCGTGGTCTATCGAAAGAGCGTCACCGCGCCATTGTCCAGCCCTACATCATTTTGTCCCAGATCTATTCACTGGTCCTAGTGGCAACCCTCCACCCAGCCTATTTGACGCATCAGTTTTGGCTGCTCCTGGCTCTCACCGCGCCGGCGGTCATTCCCGGCACACTTACCGGTCTTGCAATTTACAAGCACATGTCTGACATCAACTTCAAGCGGGCTTCCTACCTTTTGTTGGGCCTTTCCGGCGCGACGCTCTTAGCAAAGGCCTGCGGCCCATTCATCAGGAGCCTATTCTAATGGACAGCCTGCCTCCTCAGCAGCGTCGCTCGGGCGAGAACCGAGTGCTGATGACGAGAACGATCGGTGGTGGCTCATGACCAGTAGTGAAAGGCGGATAAGACCCATGGTGAACAAGACACCTCTTCGTTTGGTCGCGATCGAGGAAAGTCCGCCCGAAGAAGACGAGCAGGTGGCAGCGGTGGAGGACTTGGCTCCGCAGGACGGGACCCCGGTTCGTGCCATGGCCGAGCACGAAGCCGTGACACGAAGGGTAGAGGCGGCGGCAACGATCGCCGCGCATGAGACGCGAATCAGTGAGCCGAAGCGACAATCTTCCAATTGGCAAAGACTATTGCCTGCGGCGGCCGTCTGCCTTGTTCTTCTGGTACTTGCGGTCGGCCTTTACAGTAAGGGAAAGGGAGCCTCCGCGAAGTCGTCGATAGCTCCACCTGCGCCAGCTCCCTCACCTGTGGCGTCTCGGCCGGTGTTGCCGGTGGAGAAGCCGGCCACACCACAGTTAGGAAATCCTCCTGCTGCAACGGCAGCCGCGCCGTCTCCCACGAAGGTCGCCTCCGAGACCATCCGGCTCCAAATTACAGCGGAGCCAGTGACAGCCGAGTTGAGCTTGGATGGCAACGTCATGGCCGGTCATCGCCTCAATTTGGAGGTGCCGAAGGAGCGCGGGATCCACGTCGTTAGCGCCTCGGCGCCTGGGTACCTTCCTTTCAACCAGCAGGTCAGTTTTTCCAGCGACGTTGTCTTGAGCATCAGTCTGCGTCGCAGCCACGCGCCAGCCGCTGTTAGGCAGGCGTCACGGCCGCAGAGGGCGGTCTTCGAGTCCAAGTCGAGGAGCAGCGCGCGAGCCCCGGCCGTAGAGCCGAGCCAAGCCGTGGAGCCTGGGATGATTCTTGAGAGTCCTCGCCCGCGTAGCAATGCGAAACCGATCGATGAAAGGAATCCGTACGCGCCATGAAACTACAAGCCTATTCACTCGTCGTGGGATTGATAGGGCTCCTGATCCCATCAGGAGCTAGGGCACAGTCGTCGGCTGCGGAAGACGCGGGTTCAGCCAAGGCAGGTATTCGTTTCCAGCAGGCGGTCGAGCTCTACCGGGAGGGTAGCTACGAAGGGGCTCTGGCGGAATTTCGCAAAGCCTACCAAATCAGTCCTTCGTACCGTGTGCTCTACAATATTGCGCAGACTCAATACGCGCTGCACGACTTTGTCAGCGCTTACAGGTCCCTGAAACAATACGTGACCGAAGGTGGTACTGAAATTCCTGCCGATCGCCGTTCCCAGGTCGACGATATGTCAGCGAAGCTCGCCGAACGGATTGCTCGCTTGGACATCACGACGGAGGTGGACGGTGCTGATATTCGTATCGACGACGTGAGTGCTGGCAAATCGCCGCTGGGAGAAGCGGTACTGGTCAACGTGGGAACGCACAAGGTAAGCGCCGTCAAGGCGGGATCTCCAGAGGCGGTTCGTGTTGTTACCGTCGCCGGGAAAGAGATTCTCAAGGTCGACATTCACATGGAGGTTCCGGTGGTCGTATCGCCGGCGCGGGCATCGGGCAGCCAGCATGTGCCTATCGTCGTCAAGACAGAGGCGCCGAGCCGTCCGAGCCGAGCCGGGTTGATCACCAGCATCTCCACGACGGTTGCTCTCGCGGCCGGAACGGGCGTGTGCGGCTACCTAGCGCTACGTGCGCAAGACGACTTCAAGAATCAGCTGAACACCTACCCGAATACGAAGGCCAAGATCGACGACGCGCGAACGAAGAGTAAGAACTACGGCTACATGACCGACGCTTTGGGCGCAGCGACGCTCCTTTCGGGTGGTGCCGCCATCTATCTTTGGCTCACTTCCGACGCTTCCAATCCGAAGCCCGCCAAGGCCGGCAAGGCAACCGTGATCGGTTTGGCTCCCACGGTGGGGGGCATGGTCTTGCAAGGGAATTTCTAACCCTCGTGATCGCGGGAAGGTTTGGAAACCCTTTCAGGGTTTCCATCACGCTAGACGCGCGCTGACCGGAATGCCGCCGGGCTAAGCTTGCGGAGGCGCCGAAAGACCTTGCAAAAGTGATTTGCACTCGCGAAGCCGCAAGCGCTCGCGATTGCCTTTTGCGGCTCATGGGTGTCGAGCAACCGTCGCGCGGCCTCTTCGATCCTCACCTCGGTGGCAAAATGCCCCGGTGTCAAGCCGGTCCGGTCGCGAAAGAGCCGGCTGAAGTGGCTACGGCTCATCCCGAATTCAGCGGCGAGTGAGAGGACGTCAATCGCCCTGGGCAGCTTCGCAATAATGCGCGAACGCACTTCGTCCACAAGCCGGCCGTCTCGGGCGACTCCATCCCGCCTCTGCTGTGCCCATCGTTCCAAGGTCACGCTGAAAGCGAACATGGCCATCTCGGATTCGAATTGGTCGCGAAAATCCTTCTTGATGGCGCCCCGTAAGAGACGAAGGACACTTGTTGTCATCTCGCCGCTGGTCGGGATATCGACTATTGGGCCCGTCGTCGCGATTTGCTTGGCGATCTTGGCTCTCAAGTACGGGTGATAGATGGCAATCCACGCGAAGGTCCATCCCGGCGATTCCTTGGGTAGAAAGCAGCGGTTTTGCGAGGGAAGAAGCGCAAAGAATGCCTGGCCAGGACCGACTTGGCGGGGGGTATCGCCGCGAGCCTGGAAACATCCCCACCCGGCCAGGCTGATCTGCAAGTAGAGCGCGGGAGCATTCGGGTCCGGAGAGGGCATCCCGTAGAGGTATTCGGCATTCGGATCCGTTCGAGTCTCGACGTTTCCGTAAAACGCCGTGGCCGGTGTCCACCACGAAGGTGGAGGGACCGGCGTGCGCGCCAGCTCGGCGAGCTGCTGAAGTGCGGAGGCCCACTCGGGTGGTGCTACGAGCGAGGGCTCGGGGCGTGCCGCGACGGGGGTGGGGGCAAGGACCTCATAGGTTCGGCGCCGCCATTCCTCGGGCCGCCAGCGAAGGATCGATGCGGAAGAAGGCGCCGCTTCAGGGATCTGGCGCGCCACGCCGCGATTCGTCAGCAGCGGTAAGTAGCCAGCCGTGTCGTGACCTGTGGAGGTGGGACGTAACTGCTCCATGTCTATCTATTGTCGGAGGCGCTGGCTTTTTGGGTATCTGTCGCTGAGATTGGGAGGGTGTCGGCGATGGGAGCGACCGTTGCCGCGCGGGCGTCTTGACCATTGGGGGTGACACATATAGACCATGCTTCAAACATCGAGACTCTCGTCACGGGCATGCGGCGCACGTAGCCTGCAGGCGATTCTCGTTCGAGTTTCTCTCCCCTCTCGCCAACTGCCATCTCCGTGTCCAAGAAAACGTTAAGGGAACCGAGCTCCAAGGTCGCGCTGTGGCGGCGCCGTTCCTACGAGGTGCTCACTTCCGAGGTTGTCGCAAGCCGAAATCCTGGGCCGGAGCCACCGCGCGAATGGGCGCCTTCGCTGGAAGAGCTTACGGAGCTGTCTCGCACGCCTGCGCCGGCTCCCGCGTGGTGGACGCCGAAGACGGCATTCTTCGGAAGCATCGAGACCCGCACCGACCCGACGAGCTACTACTGGGACGGGATGAAGCGGCTCGGTCTGCGGGATGCCCCGCTGTGTGTTTTTCAGCTCACCATGGCGGGTTGGGGACATTTCCAGCTTTACGGACAGGCACCTCGACAGGTGCGTCCGGGGATGGGGTTCTTTGCGGTCATTCCCTCGGAGCACCGGTATTATCTTCCGCGGGATTCTCCGGGGTGGACCTTCGGCTGGATTGGCATCTACCATCCCTACCTGGTCGAGCGAATTACCAAACAGGTTCGCGCGACCGAGCCGATCGTCCACGTGGAGCCGGACGGGGCGCTGTCCGCGGCTGCCTTTCGCCTTTTGCGTGGCGCGATCAAGAAAGACTTCCGCGATCGGTATGACGTCGAGCTAGCGTTGGTCGAGTTCGTCATCGCGTACGAGCGATGCGCCTACCCGTCGCACGACGGCCCCGGCGAGGGCCACCGTCTGCTAAGCGAGATCCGCAATCGCGTTGTCGCGGTGCTGCCGGAGGTCATCGACGTCAACACCCTTGCTGCCGAGTACGGCATGAGCCGGA
>CAZTTW010000012.1:0-10344 GCA_964616265.1 uncultured Myxococcales bacterium
AGTCCCTCGACATAGACCGAGGAGAAGGGGACGAACATGTCGTCCGTGGCAAGAATGGACTTCTTGCGCATCTCTTGCAGCTCCTTGCGCCGCGCTTGTAGCAGCTCTTCGAACGCCGGCAACGCCAGCCCCGTTCGTTCCTGGACTGGCGCCAGCAGACTTGCACAAAGTCGAAAGCGCACGGTCTCTTCGCCTTCCAGGGAACGCTTGAAATGGTCGAGGATTGCTTGGACGGATATCGGAGGATCGCCCAAGAGGATTCGATGGAGGAAGTGTGCGTAGAGGAAGTCTTCCTCGTACTCCACATGGTCGTCCCAAGTCTGCGGAGAGAGCCGGGCTATGTCCGCGGCCAACTCCTTGTCATTTGCCAGCAATGCCGCGAATAGCCCTCGAGTATTACTGGCCCGAATGACATTGCCCGGAAAGTCCTTCCGATCCTGTGCCTCGCGCAAGATCCATCGTCGCATTCGACCGCTGCGGATCATGTGATGAAAAAACTCGGTCACCTCGGCGTCCAGGAGAAGCTCGCAGATCCCCATGCCTTGGAAATAGGTACAGGCCGCATCGCCCGATCCGCCCATCTGGGCTCCATCCGTCGCTTGGAGGGCTTCGCCGAGATAGAACTGCAGATAGGTGCTAATGCTGTCGGCGGATTCAGCGAGTTCAGACATGGTCCCTCACGGCCTGAACTGAGCGACCTCGGTGAACATGAATCCAGTAAGGCCCTTCGTCTTGATCGCATCCGCCAGGGTTCTGCGAATGAGCATGCAATAGTGAAGATGAAGGGGACGAAACAACATCAAATCAGCCGGCAGCTTGCTCTCATCGAGCACCAGCTTTTCGGCCGTATCGATCTGCTCGGAATCGATGGGATTCCAGCCGAGAACGCTCTTTGTTGTGTCAATACAATCCACGGAAGAAAGGATGTTGGCGATGCAGTACGCCTCTTTGACCGGCTTCTTCTTGTGATTGAGCACCGTGATGGGAAGCCACTCGATGTTGGCTACCCCTTGCTCTTCGAAGAATGCCCGTGCCCGCGTGTTCAGCACCAAGATATTGTTGCCCGAGGCAATGCTATCTCCGAGCACGAGCCGATCGGTGAAATTCGGGTTCATCCGGATCCTTGCCTGCGCGGGAAACTGCGCCGCCAGTGGAGTGGACTGATCGAGCAGATAGTCGTCGTCGTAATCTTCGATGTGCAGAAAGCGTGCGAAGTCTGGTTCCGGTGCGTGCGATCGAACAAACAGCCAATCCATGGGAGCTCCTTTGCGTTGCTAAGCGAGAGAGGGAGAACACGGAGGACTCAATACCTGTGCCGACATGCACATGGGCTTCCACCAGAAGGCTTTCGTAGTTCCGTATCGATTGCGGAAGTGAGTTTCTATCCCAGCGCTTCCGATCGCGACCAGGTCTCCCCAGAATTTCTTATTGGCGGATTCCAGCGCGGCCTTGATGTTCTCTGGAACCGGGTGCGCCGGTGGTTTGTACTTCCGTTTGATGGGAGCGATGATTTTGTCCAGAACCCACGTCGTCACTTCCTCGGAGTAGAAGACGTGTCCCCAATTCGTAGGAATATGGACGGGAAAGTCACCGGGGAAAATGATGGGGGTCTTGGCTAGTTTTTGATATTCGTGCTGCTCTATTTTGCCCCAACGACGCATGGTCGTTGTCAATTCCAGCTTCTCCTGGTACGGGAACGTCTTGTCCCGCTGAAAATGCAGGATGAAGGCCTTGAGTTGGGGAAGGCCCGCCATTTCTGTCGGGGTATTGATGTTGTAGTCCGTGATCTTCAAGCACTTGATGGCCAGATCGTCGGTGATATCGGTGAAGCTCACCAAAGGCAGGACATGATGTGCATCCCAATAGTTGCCATGACAACCCCTTCCACACCCGAGACAGGAATCTCTGTAATCGTCGCTCTTCGTGAAGGTTCCGATGGAATCTTTGGGATCGAAATGTTTGCTCATGCCATCGCTCCTGCCGACCTCTATGAACTTATCTGGAGTGCCGCTCGCCCGCCGCTGTCACTCGCGGCACTGACAAGGAACCGCGGCGCCGAAGCGTAGCCCCGGTGGAATGCCCGCAAGGCCATGGACACGCCGATAAAAGCGGAGGCAGCCCGTGTGTCCCCGAACGAGGTTGCTGGCACGACGGTTTCGGCGAATTCGATGTCGGGACGCAATCGAACGAGGGCTTGCCCAAGCTCGGTGGACCGCGGCGGATCGCCGTTGATGTCGGTAAGTAGACTCGATGAATCGGCGTTTCCGGCGAGACACCTCCGGATCACGTCGGACAACATCCGTCCGTCCGGCTGCGAGCCGGAAAAGCGGTGGCAAGACTCGAGACCGAACTCGCATCTGACGATCGAGCCCAGGGATTTGCGGGTCTCCTTACGGCGCGCAAGTTCGACGATTGAGAACGCGCCGGCTTCGCCTGGAATGAGCCCGACGGGTCGGAGCGGTGTCCTGAGAATGGCCAACCTCTCGCATGCCGAGGTCCACTGCGACAACGCAAGAGAATCGACTCCGCCTACCAGACAAGCCGTCACCCCACCGTCTGCGAGCAACTTGTGTGCTTCCGAGAGCACCAGGTCGATGCCGGCTTGATCTCCAAAGAAGATGCGCTGCCGACTTCTAGGTGGCGGGATCTTCCCTATGGCGGATAAGCTTTTGTCGATGACTGAGTCGTAGAGCGGCTTCGTCTTCTCGAACGAGGACAGTGTATCAGCCGGTGTGGAGGCCGGACGCGTTGCCCTCTGGGTGAGTTCGTCAGCCTGTTGCAAATAGTAGCCACTCGGCAGATTGAGTAAGACTGCCATGTGGTGGAGCTCGGCATCCTCAACGGGGGTCTGTCGGAAGAGATCGGCAAGCGCGAGGCTGGTTAGCCGGGTCGCCATTCCAACTTCGGTGAACCCCTGAGTAAGGTCTCCCGCAGTTCTCCCAATGACCGTTACCAGATCGGTCGAGCCACTGTCTCGTACGGCGAAGTCCAGCGGCGCGGCTCGGACCAATCCGGCTCGGGCTGCGGCACAGGCTTCAACTGCACCGCCCAGTCCTGAGACCATGCCCATACCTGTGATCGTGAGAGGCGAAGCAAGCATGAAGCACAGGCTGAATGCGGCCTAGATCTCCTCTTCGCACGTCACGCATAGCACCTTGGCAGGCGGTCCCACAGCAATCACCGGCCCCTGCATCACTGGCACGGGCGGCGTGTTCTTGTCGTTGTGGAGCATCATGTCCATGGCGCGCGGGACGTTCTTGCCTTCGATTTGGACGTCGAAGGAGAAGTTCACGAACTCGGCCTTGCCCTTGATCTTGGACGACACCATGCCGAGCAAGGTGCCGGCTTCGTCGCCCGTGCTCATCATGAAGTTCGAGTCCTTCACGCACGGGGGATTGCCGTCGCAGGTGACCTGCTTCGCGCCCTTCGAGGTGTCGGCTGACTTGGCGATGTTCGGGTAGGGGATGGGCACGAACGGCGCGGGTGGAGCGGGGGTTTTGCAGACGTCGGGGAAGGCGATGGAGACGCCGTTGCTCCCAGCGTGCACCACGCTCATGTTGTTCACTCCCACCGTCACGGGCATGGCGAAATGCTACCTTGAAAAGGGCAGGCAGCAAACAGTTAGCGCGTGGGGAGCGGGTTAGCGAAACCGTTCGGCGCGCCGGACCAAGCGATTTTGTTCCGCGGCGGCGCGCTCGGAGAGCAGCGCCAGCACTTGCGCTTGCTTTTCGAGCAAGCGCGGCCGGTAGTGGCCTTTCCCGTCGTGGGCCAGTCCGTGCGCGATGGCGGCCAGGGCGTCCGGTTGATCGCCGCGGGCGGAGAGCGTGTAGGCGAGGTTCAGGTTGGTGCGGGGATCGTCCGCATCGATGCGCTGGGCTTGGGTGAATGCCTCGTGGGCTTCGGCCAGGCGCTCGCGATAGAAGAGGCAGTCGCCGAGAATGTTCCACAGCCAGGCGCTGTACCACGGGTTGCGCTCGAGCGCGGTCCGCACAATCTCCAGACCGGCGGCGTGGTCGCCGAGCTGCAAGCCGACGTATTAGGCGGCCTCGCCCAGCATCTGCCAGTCGCCCGGATTGCGCTCAATCATCCGGCGATAGGCCTCGAGCGCTTCGTTTCGGCGTCCGGCCGCGAGATGAGAGCGCGCCTCTTCCTGGGGAGCATCGAGCTGCCGATCAGCATCGAGACTGAATCGTTTGCGAAGCACCTCCAGGGCGTGCGACCCAATCTTGCGCGCGATGAGCCGGGTGTGGACGCGCCGTTGTTCATCATCCTTCGGCGCCGCGGTCATGAACCCACGAGCCGCCAGCACGCTTTCGAGCAGCGGAAAATTCAAGCCGAGGGCGACGCTGCCACCAAACCGCTGCACGCCAAGGTGAGTGGCCACGTCCTCGGTCCGAACCGGACCGTAGTCGTTGACCAGGATGAAGCCCGCCGGATCCATGCCTGCCGCCAACTTGTCGAGACACGCCAGCGCCCCGCCGTTGAGGATGACTCGGTCACCGCCGGGCATGGCGGACGCCAGCTCAGTTTCTTCGGGCGTATCCGGCGTCCACGGTCGATACGCGGTTTCGAGATCGAGGTGGGCGAGCAGCGGAAGCAGCCGGCGCAAATCCTCGAGCCGTCCCGAGGCAGCCAGGGCGCGCGCCTGGTCGAGCGATTCCAGCCCAGCGGCGCGCAGCGCGGCCGCGCCACCCGTGAGGTGCGCGCGCACGCAAAGCTGCTCCAGACCGGTTGCCGAACGCCGCGCGATGGTCGAGGGCAGGACGTCGAGCAGGTAGTTGCAGAACACGACCAGAGGTGCGCCTAAGGGCGGCGATGCTGTTCCGTCTGGCTCCAAGAGCACGGTCGGTTCGCTGGCGTCGCAGAGGCGCACGGCCACATGTGCTTCATGCTCCGCGAAGAGCTGGTCCCGCTGCCAGCGAAGAACGGTTTGCTCGAATCGATCCGAGACCACGTAGGTCAGGCGATCGTAGAAGTTGCTGCCGGCCTTTCGGCATTCAGCCGCAAAGGCATCCAGGAAGTAGCGGGCATGCAAGCCGGTTCCCGCGCCGAGCTCGAGGACGACGATGCGCTCGGGGTGCGCCGAGTGGATTTCGCCGAGAGCCGCGTGGACCAAGGCTGCCGCGTTCTCCGAGAGCCGCCCGGTGTTGTTCACCAAGTAGGGCACGTCGTTGCGAACAAAAGGGATGACCCCGGCCCGATCCCAATAGGCATCCGCAAGCCGCCATTCCAGGCAATGGCCCAGCGGGCGAAAGTCCTCGATTTCGGTCGGCTCGGTGGCAACCGCCCGAAGCGCGTCGAGTGCCGACTTTTCCCCTGGCCCGGCCAGCCTGCGCAGGATCTCTTGCGGCGACGCGACGGTATCCGGCTTCATGCGCTGGCCACGACTTCTCGGACATCGTGCGGTCCGGTGCGCAGCACGTGGTTGCCTCGCCAAATCATCATGACCCGGTGGTCGTCGGGTTCGATGATGACAGTGTCGAGGGCCATGGTCACCGCCTGCGGCGTACCGTCTGCCAACACCACACGCACGGTCGGCGTCGCAATGCCAGGTAGGGAAAAGGACAGCCGGCCCTCGGGGCTGACCCCGACGGCCACCACGGGTTCGTCGCCGCGCAGATACCCGGACGCCACCAGGCCGGGCGAGGCCGCGTTCATATGCTTGCGATTGAAGTCCTTGGGCAAGAGCGGCGACCGATCTTTCTTCCACGCCTCGTCGAAAGTGCCGGCCAGCGCCGCGCGCGGTTGCCAGTGCGGCGAGATGAAGCCAAAGCCGGCGGGCGGCGGCCGATCGCCGAAGCTCTTGATCGGCGCGTGCGGATCCTCGAGGTTCGGCAAGCGAATGTGCTCGACGAAGCCGCCGGCAGCGCGAAATCCGGTGCCCACGGGATTTCGCGGCTCGCAGGCGTGCTTGCGACGATCCGGAACATCGCGATCCCAGCCCCCGAAGGCGCGCTCGTAGACCAGCGGGATCTTTTCGAAGGCGACGGCGCCACTCATGGAAACCGACCCGAGGGTCTTGAACCAAATTCGGTCGCCCATGACCAACACTTCCTTACCAACCGGGCCGACGCGCAGAGCGACCATCATTTCCTTGATGCTGCCTTTGGGGGCGTAGGCATGACCGATGAGAACGACGTCGGTCGCAGGCTTGGCGAAGGCGACCTCGGGCTCGTACTTGTACGACGACTTCTCGGAATCGTCGCCCCAGTACTCGCCACCGAGGTTGAGCGGGATCTGTTCGTCGGCGACGAGGCAACGGCCATCGCGCGCAAGAGTGAACGTCGCCTTCAGAATCGGAACGACGAGGGGGCGAAACTCTTCATCCACGAGGTAGAGCGCCTCGAAGGCAAACGGCGTCTTGTTCTCAAGCTTGGGATGTCCCATCGACGACTGCCCCTAAACCATGGTCGCGACCCTAGGCACGCCAGGTAAGGCCGCCTTGGACGGATCGAGTTGAAGGAGTTGATCGCGAGCCCAACCTTTCAAATCGACCCTGGGAGGAACCACGCGTGGCAGGTTGGCCACCGCAGCCCCGAGCTCGATGAGCAGGACTTCACGCCGCCAACTGGCCCCCGAGGTGAATCCGGTTCGCAAGCTGGCCGGACTGCGGGCTTGTCCGCCGCAATAGCGCGTTCCTGGCATGATCTTTCGCCGCTCCTTCTCCCACCATTTCTTGACCCTCTCGACGTTGGGCTCCGGCAACGAGTCTTCGCTCTGGACCTCGGGCGGAGGATCTTCGTCCTTCACTTCCTCGACGTCAGGTCCTTGCGTCTCGCCGGGCTTGGCCATGTCGCCCACGATCGTCAACCCCGTGATGGCCGAGAACGCCTCGCCCGCGACCCGCGACTTCTTTTCGTCGGCCATGGTTTGGACGAGCACGTCCGCTGAATCCGCATCTCCGGCGAAGCCCAAGGCCCACAGTGCGTGCAAGCCTGGATCGTCGCCTTTGGCCTTTTCGCGCACGAAGGCTCGATCATTCGGGTCGGGGCTGGTGGCCAAAAGTCCCAGCGCCATCCGCGAAATTTCTCCGGCTCCGCCTGCAAAGATTCGGCATTCATTCCAAGCCGTCTTGACCGCGAAGGAGATCCCAGTCCAGATCGCTTCGAGGCGCACCTCGATGTCGTCGGATTGCGCCGCCGCAGCCACCCAGTCGAGGAGCGTGCGCTCGCGAAGATTTCGGATGGCCCGAAGTCCCGCCGCCATCAGAGGAGCTTGTCCGCTGTGCATCGCAGGAGCGATTTGCTCGCGCACCCAATCCGGCTCGCGCGGGCCGAAGATATCGATGATCAGGGCGCGGAGGTGCGGGGCGCCGGAATGGAAGTGCGGAATGAGCCGGCTGATGTCTGCTCGAGGGGCCAGGTACACTGCTCGGCCAAGCGCGGCCAGCACGGGCGGCTCGGCTGTTGCTAGCTTGTCGATGACAGCGTCCTGGTGGTCGGCGTCCTCGGCTTGCAGCAGCGCCCACGCCGCGGCGGCTACTCCGCCAAGCTCGTCGCCGGTAAGCGCGGGCATCAGGAGCTTTTGCGCCACTTCCTTTCCTCCCAGAACCAGACCATCCAGATGCGCGAGCAGGCGCTCTTCGGGTCCAACAGCCACGTCGCCTAGGGCATAGATGGCCGAGTCGAGGGACTTTTCCCAAATCCCCCACAGCCAGCCGGCCTCGCTCAGGTGCTCTTCATAGATGTCCCACAAAATGGGACGAGCCAGGGGGGCCATGACAGTTGATCTTCACGTTGCCACCGCGAATGCGATTGAGCCCCGTCGCGGTGGTCTCGATATAGGCCCCGCGCAGCACGACCTTGCCGTCTTGGCGAAGCGTGATGCTGGCGTCTCCGCAGCGGAGCACGATCTCCTGATCGCCTTCGAGCACGACGCGCTTGCCGTCGACACGTGCCTCGGTCGGTCTCGCCGGCGTCGGGGCGGCGGCCGGTGACTTCAGGAGGGCGCCAAGAAGCGCGGCGCCAGGCTCGGGCGGAACCAAGCCGACGACGATCGGCAGTCGCGGATCTCCATTTTCAAACAGCAACACAACCGATTGCCGACTCAGGAGGGCGCCTCGAATCGTCGCCTCGTCGAGAGCGACAACGACACGGGCGGCGAGTGGCCCCGCGGCATTGCCTTCGAAATCCACGAGAATCGCCCCGGGCGCGCTGCCGGGCGCCAGCCATCCGACCTTGACCGAAGCGCCCGCTGTGGCGGTTTGGCCGAAAGCTGGATCCGATGGAGCAGATTTCGTCTTCACGCGCGATCCTCAGGCGCGCTAGCCTAGAACAGTTGCCTTGAGGGCGCCAGCGGTCATCAGGATCGTCGACGGAACCGGTGGTAGTCGGGGCGGCCGGATTCGAACCGACGACATCCTGCTCCCAAAGCAGGCGCGCTACCAACTGCGCTACGCCCCGATCTCCCACCGGAGGACCGGCGGGAGGGCGCAGATACTAGCAGAAGCTTCGCAGTTTGCTCAGCTCGTCCGCGCAGCGCCGTTCACTTTTTTGCCAAGCTCCCGCGCAGCGCCTCAGCGAGCGAGCGGAACGCAGCGGCTCGGTGCGAGAGCTTGTTTTTCTCGGCGAGACTGATCTCAGCCATGGTTCGGCCAAGAGACGGAATGAGGAAAAGCGGGTCGTAGCCGAAGCCGCCGGTTCCGCGCGGTGCTGTCAGTAAAACGCCCTCGCACGCGCCCGCGCGCACGATTTCAGCTTCCCCCGCGACGTCGACGAAGGCAGCGGCGCACCGGTAGCGCGCGGTCCTCTTTTCCGCCGGCACGCTGACCATCTCGCGCAGCATCTTGTCGTTGTTGCGAAGGTCGTCGCACGGCTCGCCGGCCCAGCGCGCGGAGCGAACGCCGGGAGCACCGCCAAGCGCGTCGGCTTCGATGCCCGAGTCGTCGGCGATCGCCGGCAGGTGGCACGCCAGGCTCGCCTGCCGGGCCTTGGCGAGCGCGTTGCCTTCGAAGGTCGCTTCGTTCTCCACCAGCTCGGCGTCGGGAGCGATCTCGTCGATGGTCACGGTGTCGATGGCCAACCCCGCCTCGGCGAGCAGAACGCCGATCTCTTTCACTTTATGTCGATTGCGAGTGGCGACGACGACCTTCACGGCTTGGCCTCGGCAAGCGCCTTGCGCTGAAGAGCGAACAATTCTTGGGCACCCTTCTGGGCAAGCCCGACCAAGCGCTGATAGTCGTCGGGCGAAAATGGCTCGCCCTCGGCGGTGCCTTGGATCTCGACGAAGTTGCCGCCGTCGGTGAGCACGAAGTTGAAGTCGACGTCGGCCGACGAGTCTTCCACGTAGGCCAAGTCCAGGCGCGGCTCGCCTTGCACGATCCCCGTGGAGACCGCACACACGGCGCGCAGGATAGGATCCTTGCTGAGCTTTTCTTTCAGCACCAAACGCCGCACGGCCAGCGCCAGCGCCACCCAGCCGCCGGTGATGGCAGCGGTTCGCGTGCCACCGTCGGCTTGGATGACGTCGCAGTCGACGGTGATTTGGCGCTCGCCAAGAAGCTTGGTGGACACAGCGGCTCGCAGCGCGCGGCCGATGAGACGCTGGATTTCTTGGCCCCGGCCGCCGGGATTGCGCCCGGACCGCGTGTGCGTCGAGCGCGGTAGCATTGCGTATTCGGCCGTGATCCAGCCCTTGCCTTGCCCCGCCAGGAACGGTGGAACCTTGCCCTCGACGCTCGCCGTGCAGATCAACTTGGTCTCGCCGAACTCGACCAGCACCGAGCCTTCGGCATAGCGGTTGTAGTCCGGCGTAATGCGAACCGCTCGTAACTCGTCGGGCTTTCGTCCATCAGGGCGCATGGCCTGGCAGGATGAAAGGCCCGTGCTCGACTGTCAACCACGGAAGGCGCGTAATCTACGGCCCTTGGCGAGGCATGCACTGGCGGTAGGGATAGCCGCCAGGCGCCGTCGGTACTTCTCGGCACTCCTCGTTACGCGGGCAATCGGGATCCTCGGTGCACGCCACGCTGACGGCCAGCCAGCCGCCTGCCGCAAACACCGCCGCCGCGCCAATCGCCGTGGTCAGCATACCGGCCTGGGCGAGGTTGCCGTGGTTTCCGCGCGAGCCCACGGCCCAAGTCGTTCCCCCCGCCGCCAAGAACCCCGCCCCCAGCGCCGCCAACGTTTTGGGGCCGGCGTAGGGTCGCGCACAGCCAACGCTGAATAGCGGCGCGATGGCCAGGAACAAAACGATGGGCGCGATGATGCGGATACGACTCACAGAGCGAGCATTGTGCCACGAGCGCATAGCGCCCCAAAGGCCGAAGCGCGACGGATGCCGCGCACCTCTTCTTGGTCCCAGGGCCGTGCCCGACATATGCTGAGCGCCGTGCGCACCCTTGCC
>CAZTTW010000012.1:10444-17841 GCA_964616265.1 uncultured Myxococcales bacterium
CTCTGCCTGCCCAGGCCGAAGAGGAGCTTCTGCGCGGACCGCATCCCTTCATCAAAGACAGCGAAGTCACGCTTCACGCCGGCTACAGCGCGGGTTTCGGCGACAACGTGCGAGGGTTGCGGGTGCAGGGCGACTACCTCTACCGTCTGCAGCAGTCCGTGTGGCTCGACCTTCAGATGGCGGTGATCGCAGGAAGCTGCCATTCGGATCCAGCGATTTGCAGCAGTGGTAGCGGCGCGGCGGTGGACATCGCCGCTGGGGCCGTCTGGAAGTTTCAAACCAACCTGCCGATCGTGCCCTACGTGAAGGCCGCTGCCGGACCGCTTTTCCTGTTTCCGCAAGACAGTCGCAGCGCCGCCGGAATCCTCCTGCGCGGCGGGCTGGGCGCGCATTACTACCTTTTCGACTGGTTTGGCGTCGGCGCGGAAGTCTCGGGCGCTGGCGGAGTCGCTTTCTACGGCGTGGCCGGCCACAACACCAGCGGCGTCGGCGACGTGGCCGCCACGGTCGGGGTTGCCCTGCAATTCTAAATTCCATGACCGAGAACACGCCACCAACAGTGAAGATCAATGGCCGCGGGCGTTCGCGCATGGCTGCCGGACATCCGTGGATCTACCGCCAGGATGTTCTCGCGGGTCCCAAGACGGACGCTCGAACGGATGGACCCGATGTCGTGATGGTTGCCGACGAGCGCGGCCGTCCGCTGGGCGCGGCAACCTGGGCCTCCGAGTCGCCGATTGCACTGCGCATTCTGGATCGCGGGCCGAGCAGCGGATTGCCGAACGTGATGAAGCTCGTGGAAGAGCGCCTGCACCGAGCGCGCGCCCGCCGCATTCGCCTTGGCCTCGACCGCGACGCCTTCCGCCTGGCCCACGGCGAAAGCGACGCCTTGCCGGGGCTCATCATCGATGTCTACGCGGACGTCGCCGTGCTGCAGACCACCTCCGTCGCCATGAATGCTCACCGCGCGGCCATCGCCCAGGTTGCACGGGACATGCTCGGCGTGCGCATGGTCATCGCCCGGGACGACGGCTCAGCCCGGGATTTCGAAGGCCTGCCTCGCAAGGCCGAAGTGCTGCTCGGCCAAGGCAGCAGCGAAGTCGTCTATCGCCTGGGTCCCAACCACTTGCTTGCCGACTTGCTGACGGATAGCAAAACCGGCGGTTTTCTCGACCAAACCGACAATCACGCGCTGGTGGCGTCGCTGGCACCGCAGGGAGCACGCTGCCTCGATGCTTTCACTTACCACGGCGGTTTCGCGCTGGCGCTGGCGAGAAAAGGTGGACCGGTGCTGGCCACCGACCAAGATGCGCAAGCCGTAGCGCGAACCACGGCGAATGCCAAGCGCAACGGCCTCACCGATCTCACCGCCAAGCAAGCCAACGCTTTCGATCTGCTGCGCTCGCTCGAAGCCGAGCGCAAGCAATTCGACGTGGTGGTGCTGGATCCGCCGGCCCTCGCCAAACGCAAGTGCGGCGACGCGGCGGCAGAGCGCGCCTACCGCGAAATCATTCTGCGTGGTCTGCGCCTCGCAGTTCCCGACGGGCTCGTGGTCTGTTGCTCCTGCTCGGGCCGCGTATCCCGCGACGATTTCGATCGCTTCGTGACCGAAGCCAGCGCCGACAGCGGCCGGCACGTGCAAGTCCTGGAGCGCATGGGAGCAGGCCGCGACCACCCCGAGATGATCGGCGTGCCAGAAACCGGTCACCTCAAGTGCTGGATCCTCCGCGTCATCTAGCTCGCGCTAAAACCAGACGCGCATGCCCAAACGGCCGGTAATTGGCGCTTGGAACGACGTCGGCTGCAAGTAATTCAGGTTCTTGCTGGCGTAGGTTGGTGTGGCGGGACAAACGCCGTTTGCATCCGCGCCGGCACACTTGCCTGAACCGTCAACGACGGGGACTTGGGTAAGCGGCGTTCCCGCGCTCTGGGGCAACACACGGTCGACCGTGTACTCGGCATCCACAGTAAGCGCCGTTCGGCGATTGAGCACGTTGAAAATGTCGACGAATCCCTCGACGGAAAATCCATTCGACAGCTTCGTCCGGTACGAGAAGTGCGCATCTAGCTGCGTGACGAACGGCGTGCGTCCCGCCGAGCCGCGCGGGAGAATGAAGGTCTCGTCCTCGCCCATGAGCGGAGCCCAGCCAAGAGGAGTGACCGGCGTTCCCGAGTAGCCGACGAAGCTGAGGCCCGGAGTCAATCCGTGCCGACCAAGGTAATACTGGTAGTAGCCATCCAGGTGAATGACGTGCGGACGATCGTTGGGCAAGGGGCCCTTGCGATTGACCATCAGCTCGGCCACGTCGTATTGGGTCGTCAAGTTCGGATCGAGCTGCTTGGAATCCGCCGAGTAAAGCCCCGCGTAGTTGCCCTCGGTTCGCGAATACGTATACGACCCCGCAAAGAACCAATTGCGCGCGAACCGCTTGTTGGCCGTGAGCTGAATCGCTTTGTACGTCCGCACGGGCTTCGGATCGCTCGGGTTGGCCAGCGTTGTTGCCCCGCTCGGCAACTGCGTGGGATCCGACGGAAAGAGCATGCCGCCGGTATCCTCGATCGCGCTGCCCAGCCAACGATAGATAAGCGAGGCGCCAACGACGAAGTCGGTCCAGCGTTGGTACTGTCCGCCGAACACGACCTCGTTGTTGTAGCTGCCCTTGAGGTTGGGCTGGATGCGAAGCCGATCTCCGGAAACGGAATACACACAGTGGCCGTTCGGGCAATTGGGATCGGTTGGGTCCGTATAGCTCACGGCAACCCCTTCGCCACCAAAGGCCCGATTGACCAGATCCATGGGCACGGATTCGTAGTAACGACCGTAATGGGCGTAGATCTTCGACCGACCTTCTTTCGTGGGGTCGTAGACGATGCCAATGCGGGGAGCAATGGCATCCAAAGCATTGTTCAGGGAAGAGCTACCGAGAGTCAGAACGCGGTTGCCGAGGTAGTCGTAAAAGCGCTGTTCCTCCCAGCGGAAACCAACATTGATCGTCAGATTGGAGATAGGAACGTAGCTCTCTTGAATAAACAGGGCGCCATTTTGCGCATGTGTCTTGGCACGGATGAAATTCTGGTAGTACTGCGTGCTCAGCAGGGAAGGATCCGTGACGTCCGCACTGTTCATTCCGTACGGCAGTCGGTAAAGCGAAAGCTCCTGCGGCGAATAATCGGTAGCGCTGCCCAACATGGCAATCGATCCGCGTGAGCCATCCAGGCCCGAGTTCCAGCGCTTGTCGTCGTATTGGATGTATTCGTAGTCGATGCCGTACTTGAGCTCGTGCGTGCCGAGGCCGCTGAAGACGTGCGTGCTCTTGATCTGCCCCGCCAGCCGGTAGCCCGAAAGATCACGCAGCTGACCGATGCCGCCGGATTGATAGCCTTGCGCCGGACATCGGTCGAAGGTCGGATTCGCAGGATCCGAGCAAAGCGATGAAAGGCTTGGATTGAACTGAGTCAGCGACGGCGAATTATCCCAGGTCACGTCGTTCATACTCTCGGCATCGCCGTAGGGCGAGTGGCGCGAATAGCTTTCGGTGTGCAGGCCGAGACTGGCATCGATGCGCCACTTGCGATCGAAGAGCGCCGACTGCCAGCGCGCGATGATGTCCTGCCGGTTGGTATCCTCGTGGGTCATGCCGGCCAGCAAATCCATGTTGGCGCCACGCATGTACTCATTGTCGTTGCGAACGCCGACCAAGCTCAAGCTGAGCTCGTGCTCGGGACGAACGCGCCAGGTGAGCTTGCCGGCGTAGTTGTGCGTGGTGGACTCGCCCGGAATCACGCGTGTGAACAGGTTTTCGGTCACCGGCGAACCGTCCGGGTTGCTGGCGATATCTCCGTTCGGACCCGCCGAGAAACGATCCACGTACTGCACGAAGTGGCTGCGGCTGACTTCCGGGACGTAGCCAAGCCACAGGAAGACCCGATCTTTGATGATGGGTCCGCCGACCTCGACGCCCATTTGCGTGGTGTAGTCGGGCTCGGTCACGCCACTCAGGACGGTCGAGCGACTGAGCACGCGCTTCGCGCTGCCGGCGGCCCAGCCGGGCTGCACCCATGAGTAGGCGCTGCCCTTCCATTCATTGGTGCCGGACTTGAGAGCCATGTTGACGACGCCGCCTAGAGCCTGGCCGTACTCGGCACCGTAGCCTGCGCTGATGACCTCGGCTTCTTCGAGGAAGAGGATGTTCGGGTTGGTGCCCAGCAAGCCATCGCGAAGAGCAGTGACGTTGAGGCCCTCCAAGTAATAGGCGTTGTCGGCACCGGTGCCGCCGGAAAGTGACAAGCCGGGAACGCTCGCGCCGGGCGAGATCTGGATGGGCTCGTTGTACGCTCCGGGCGTCTTCTGGATCAGCGAGGTCGCATCCCCACCTTGGTTCGGCACGTTGGCCATGAACTCGGACGAGAACGTCGTTCCGATACGGGAGGATCCTACGTCTATCAAAGGCGGCGCATAGGGGAGAGCCGCAGCCTGCGTTTCTCCGGATACCGCCGGCATGCGCATGTTCACCCTCACCGTCTTGTCAACCGAAACCCGGGCTGGGCGCTCGGTCACGACGTCGTTGCGGTGGAACCTCATGATGTAGCTGCCGATGGGCAACGCTCGGAACTCATAGTTGCCCTTGCCGTCGGTAATGGTGGCGGTATCGCCCTCGGGACCGCCTGCGATCACCGTCACACCTGGAACGCCCTCACCGGTGTCCAGATCCCGCACCTGGCCAAGGACCGAGCCCTCGATCGGAGCGGCTTCTGCCGCACTGGATAACGTGAGCGCCGATACCAAGATCAGCGTAAGTGCAAACCAAGTTCGTATCATGCGATGCCTTCCCCCCGGCAAACATCTCGACGGAAGGTAGCGTAGGCTTTAGAGAAATTCCCGTCAAGCAGCGGACGGCTTGGTCAAGCTGGCGCGGACGGAAGGGCCGTCTACGAGAGGACGGTTTCGCCCATCAAGAAACGATCGATGCCGATGGCGGCGTCGCGACCTTCGGCGATGGCCCACACGACCAGGGACTGGCCGCGCGCCATGTCTCCGGCAGCGAAGACGCCCGGCACGCTGGTCTGCTTGTCACCATCCACGGCCACGTTGCCGCGAGCATCGAGCTTGACGCCGAGGTCAGCGAGCAGGCCCGTCTTCTCTGGCCCGAGAAAGCCCATGGCCAGCAGAACCAGGTCGGCGGGTAGCTCGCGCACGGAGCCCGGCACTTCTTCGAGCTTCGGCGGCGCACCCTTCTGCGGAACGAAACGGACTTCGACGACCTCGATGGCCCTCACGTTGCCCTTGTCGTCGCCCAGGATGCGCTTGGTCTGCATCTGGAACTGGCGCGGATCTTTGCCGAAGATGGCAGCCGCTTCTTCCTGGCCGTAGTCGACCCGGAAGATCTTCGGCCACTGCGGCCACGGGTTGTCGACGGCGCGGTTCTCGGGCGGACGGGTCAGCAGCTCCAGTTGCACCAAGCTCTTGCAGCCGTGGCGCAGGGACGTGCCCACGCAGTCGGTGCCGGTGTCGCCGCCGCCGATGACCACGACGTTCTTGCCCTTGGCGGAAATCAAGCCGGCCTTGGCCTTGTCGCCGTCGAGCACGTGCTTGGTGTTCGCAGTGAGGAACTCCATGGCGAAGTGCACGCCAGCGAGCTTGCGGCCCTCGACCGGCAAGTCGCGCGGCACGGTCGAGCCGCCACACAAAGCGATGGCATCGAATTCCTTGCGCAGCTTCTCCGTCGGATAGTTCTTGCCGACCTCGGTGTTGGTCACGAACTTCACGCCTTCCTCGGCGATCAGCTTCACCCGGCGCTCGACGATCGTCTTGTCGAGCTTCATGGCCGGAATGCCGTACATCATCAAGCCGCCGATGCGATCGGCGCGCTCGAAGACGGTGACTTCATGGCCGGCGCTATTGAGCTCGGCGGCGCAAGCGAGCCCCGCCGGGCCCGAGCCAATCACGGCCACCTTCTTGCCCGTGCGAAAACTGGGCGGATTGGCAACCACCCAGCCCTCGGCAAAAGCCCGGTCGGCGA
Source organism: uncultured Myxococcales bacterium (assembly GCA_964616265.1). Classification (GTDB taxonomy): domain Bacteria; phylum Myxococcota_A; class Polyangia; order Fen-1088; family Fen-1088; genus Fen-1118. The sequence continues at coordinate 16,465 of CAZTTW010000012.1, forward strand.
TGGCGGCTTCGTTGACCTTGATGGTCACCGGCGGCGCATTGATGCCGAGCACGCACGAGCCTTCGCACGGCGCCGGACACACGCGGCCCGTGACCTCTGGGAAGTTGTTCGTGCGGTGCAAACGCTCGATGGCTTCGCGCCAACGGCCCCGGTACACGAGGTCGTTCCACTCGGGGATGAGGTTGTGCAGCGGACACCCGCTGGCGAGCCCGTCGATGATCTTGCCGGTGTGACAGAAGGGAACGCCGCAATCCATGCAGCGCGCGCCCTGCTCGCGCATGGTCTCTTCCGGCAGGTGCTTGTGGAATTCGGCGTAGTCGGCGACGCGCTCGCGGGGGGGACGGTCTTCGGGGACGACGCGGGAGAACTCGAGAAATCCTGTTGGCTGGCCCATTACCTCTTACTCTTACTTTCCGTGAAGTCGTGCGGCGTCCTTGGAGTTCAGCTCGAAGGCGGCCATCTCGGCCTCTTCGCGCGACATTCCGGTCGCCAACATCTTGTTTTGCGCCTCCAGCACCCGACGGTAATCGTGCGGTATCACGCGCACGAAGAGCGGGCGGAAGAGCGACCAGCTGCAGAGCACATTGTGCGCGCGTTTGCTGCCAGTCAGCTCGTGGTGACGCCTGAGCATGGCGAGCACGATCTCGATCTCGGCGGGATCGTCGAGGGGACCGGTGCCCACCATTTCGGTGTTGCAGTTGAGACGTAGCTCGCGGTTCTCGTCGAGCACGTAGGCGATGCCGCCCGACATGCCGGCGGCGAAATTGCGGCCGGTGGGGCCGAGGATGACCACGCGTCCGCCGGTCATGTACTCGCAGCCGTGATCACCCACGCCCTCGACGACCGCGTTGGCGCCGCTGTTGCGAACACAGAAGCGCTCTCCGGCCAAGCCACGGATGTAGACCTCGCCGCTGGTCGCCCCGTAGAGCGCGACGTTGCCGACGATGACGTTTTGCTCGACCACGAAGGTAGCGTCGGCCGGCGGGTAGACCACCAGCTTGCCGCCCGACAGGCCCTTGCCCGTGTAGTCGTTGGCGTCACCTTCGAGCGTGAAGGTCACGCCCTTCGGCACGAAGGCCATGAAGCTTTGGCCGGCCGAGCCCTTGAAGTGCACGTTGACCGTGTCCTCGGGCAAGCCCGCGGCGCCGTAGCGTCGGGTGATTTCGCTGCCGAGGCGCGTGCCCACGGTACGGTTGACGTTGCGAATGAGCAGCGTCGCACGCACCTTGTGCTGGTTCTCCAAAGCGGGCTTGCACAGCGGGATGAGCCGCTTGTCGTCGAACTCGTCTTCGAGCTTGTGATTCTGAGCCATCGTGCAGTGACGACCCACGGTCTCGGGCACGTCGGCCTGATGGAAGATGGCACTCAGATCCACGC
>CAZTTW010000013.1:0-17644 GCA_964616265.1 uncultured Myxococcales bacterium
CGGGAACGGCATTCTACCCCGAAGACACGTTCATCACGAAGACGTTCGACGTCGTCAAACTACCCCGCGCCTAAGGATAGCCTTGCCGAGTTCGGAGAATTCCATCCCAATGCGCTCCGAGGAGGCGTTGCTCCGCCGTGTGCTCGGCATTCGCCTGGATTCTGATGGAGCCCTGCGTATCCCGCTCCAGCGAACCTGGAGAGCCTTCTCACGCCTCGAGTTTATGCCGTTAGGGATCATTCTTCCTGTCGCGCGCCTCTTATCCCATCCCGATCCAGCGAACGTGACTTACTACGTAGGGTATGTTGTGGCATCGTTGCTGATCTACCTTGTGCTTGCGGCAATCTTGGCTGTACGTCGCAGTCTTGTGACAAGGATGCATTCGGGCGTCGCGACTCTGTTCCAGTTCGGGCGTGTCCACACCCTTCCGATCACGGGCGCGGTGCTGGGCTCATCCAGGCGAAGGGGCCGTCCCTACATTCTTCTCGCTGGCGTTCAGTTTTCACTCGCTCCTCGTTTTTGGACGAGTCGCAAGGATAGACTGGCAGCAGTGCAGGCTCTGCGGAACTGGACGAGTCCTAAGGAACACGTCCAGTCACCTCAGTCTCGAAGTCCAGCCGCATTTCTATCCCTCGTAGGTGACGCTTCTATTGAGGCAGACTGGATCGGACTCCGCGCAATTTGGTCTTCTCTATCCCACTATATGCTCCTTGCGAACGGCGTGGCCCCAATGGCAATCGTGATTCTAGGCATGTTTGCTGCCGGTTCCGCTGGGTATCCCGCATTCGAATTTGGCGCCATGCTCGCGCTTGCGTGGGGGCTGAACCTTGGAACTGTGATGTACCTTCGAGCATGCAAGCCCACGATCGCCATCACCGCTGGAAAATGGGCCGAGATTGTTGAGCACGGTGAATCTTTCCGATGTCCGCCCTGGCAAGCTCGGTTCGTGGTGACACGTCCCGATCCCATGCCTGGCGACGATGCCGTGGGCCCCATCTATCCCTATATCCAGCTCAAGTACGGTGAACGGTCACTGACCGTCCACAGCAGCCGAACGTACGACGCCGACGAGTTGGAGGAATTTGTCGACCGCATGAACCACTTCCTTTGGGGTAGCCCCACGCAACCAGCCGATCCGGCAAGAACGACCTAACTGACCGCAAACCAACACGTGCTTGCCGAGGCGCTGGCGATCGCCATTCGGGACGGCGATTCGGAGAACGAGGCAAAGCTTTGCGTTTCGCTTGGTCGCTCCGTGGTCGCCTTCCGATGGAGCGCGAACCCTTGTCTGCCCGGCATCCTTGCCTACGCGAACGTCCGGTCCGATTCGGATGACGATTTCTTAGCGCCAGCCTTCATCCTGACGTCTATGGTGAACCGGATCAGCCTGATACGCTGCAATTGGTGGCGAGGCTTTCCGACGATGTCCGCGCGCTGCTGGCCCATGCCTGAGGGCGCTGTGCTCGGCAATGCCTACGGCAGCTGTCCTGTCCGAATGATCTGCTCAAGCCCTTGAACGCTGAGGTTCGGCGCGCGCCGTTCCTCCTCGAATATGATCAATGCGAGCGTCGAGGCCGTGAGATCTTCGTTGTCCTTTTTGTGGAATACCCGAATGTCCTCTCCAGCACGGACCATTGCAGCAAGCTGCGCGAGCGTCACGTAGTGGCTTTCCTTGGTGTCGTACAGCTTGCGATTTGAATAGCGCCTGATGGTCCGCATCACGGCGTGTGACAATAGCATTGATGCCCGATATGATCACCGCGTCCCTCCTACCCCCACAAAGTGGAGGCAACGGAGGCAGCGGCGACCTTACCGCGCAAACGCCTGCATTTTCGCCGAGTTCGGCCCGCGCAGGCGTGGCCTTGTTTGGGAGGCAATCGCGCGCAAATGGTGCCGCACTTGGAGGCAGCGTCGCCTCAGTCTTCATCATCCGCTGGCGCGGCTGCGGGCTTCTGGTCGCTCGACGCTTGTGGCTCGGGCAGTATTCCTATGTCGACTTTCTGTCCGACTCGATTAGCTGACATTGCTGCTCGACACCTCCAGAGGGGGATTATCGCGGTTCGCTGACCGAAGCCCAATCGTCAGGGACCAGCTTGAGACCGCCACGCCATCGTTCCACGACGGACCTCTGGTAGTCGGAGTCTGCCAAGTCAGCATGCTCGGTGATGATGACCTGGAACTCGGGTGTCAATGCCTTTACGACCTCGAAGACGACGGCGAACATCCGAAGGAGTGCGCGCCTATCGTCGTAGTTCTTCACGGCTCCCGTTTCGTCGAGGTCCTTCTCCGGCGGAAAGTACACCTGCGATGGCTGGTCCAGCAGAAGAAATCGTGGAACAGGCCGCATCTGCATCGTGAACCAGTCATGCAACGCCAGATGCGCGATCAGGTGGTAGCCAACCCAGTTCTCTCCGCTACCCATTCGATCCATTGGTACAGGCCCCTGACGAGTATCCGCGACGACGGTGAGCTTCTTGAGGTCGAGTCGAAGGGGCGACGTTGAGTGCTCGAGGTGGAGTTGGCGTGCCCAGTTCGTCATCTGCTCGCCAAGCCGTGACACTATTGAATCTAGTCTCTCGCGGACGTTATCCGCACTAAGCTCTTCTTCGAGCGCCGCACACTGGTTGCGGAGCCGCTCTGTTTTCGAAAGCAGAGCCGTGGTGTCGGGCAGGTCGGGCAGGCTCTCAAGGTAGATGCTGATTCGGCCAAGAACGTGCGCCTTTTGGCTGGCGTCGTCTTGGACTTGAGACAGTCTGTCGCTGGCTGCACGCACAGCCTCCATCTCCGAACGGTTCGTCGCGAGCCGTCGTTGGACCTCCGCGAGCCTCTGCTCCAGCTCCGCAAGCGCCTTTTCGACCTGAGGTGTGGTTCGAGAGACAGAAACGAGGCGGCTGGAAACCCGCGAAAGCTCCCCCCGGATGTCCTCTGCACTCGGCAGCCCTGTTGTCTCGTCGAGTTCGTGTGCGCAGAGTGGGCACTGACGGCCTCTCGTCGTCCCTTCGAATATCCCGATGCTCTTCAGCCGCGCCTGCTGCTCGGATGCTTCTCGTGAGAATCCCTTCCCGTCGTCCTCGAAGGCGCGCGCGGCATCGATGTCGGCACGGAGACGTCGCTGCTGCTCAAGCAGCTGACTGCGTAGTGTGGAAAGTCGGGCATGCTCGGCCCCGTCGGGAACGTCGATGGGTACTGAAGCTAGGGGCGTTCTGGCAAGGTCCTTCAACGCGCCGATTATGTCCTCCCATTGGCTGAGGTCGCCGACGTCCGTTAGCCCAGCGTCGCGGGCCTGGGCGAGGAGTGCAGCAGCTCTACTGCTGCCGTCCCCCCGAAGAGCGTTGAGTTCGGCAATGCGGCGGTCGCAGCTGCGAAGCTCATCGCGAAGACGGCGGAGTTCTTCATTCTTTCGGACGAAGTCGTCGTTTACTGCTCCAAGGAAATAGGGCAGGGCATCCTGCAAAGCCTGAAATCTATGAGCCTGCCGCCTCGGGTCTTCTTCGGGTGCGTGGAATAGCTGAGTCTTCCTGGCTACCTCGTCCTGTGCCTGGAGACACAAATCGAGCGCATGTCGTACAGTCGCGATCAATGGAGTTCGAGTCTGGCCAGATTCGGGTTGATGGATGTTGTCGCGAATGCCGGACCACCCGCTGAGCAGCGATACCAACCCCTGTGTGTTGGTGGTTTGGCGCAAAGTGGTCGACTCCGGGATATCGACCTGCGCGCCAACATCAACAAAACACGCCTCCGAGGACCGGGCATGGCTGGCGGGGCATTGCCTGGCAATGAAGGCCTGGCCCTCGCTTATCTTGAGTCTTACGCCAAACCACCCCACGGCTCGACGGATGATGCCCTCTGGAACTTTGCACTCGGAACTGCCAAAGCAGTAGTCAACGATCTCTACGAGGGCGGACTTGCCAGTTTTTGAAGCGCCCGTGATGATGTTGACCTCTCCAGGGCGCAGATTCAGGATGCGACGTTGTCCGCGGTGGCTGTACAACACAACGTCGAGAAGTTGGATGCTCATGGTTGAATCCCCAAGATGGACATCACGGTTTCGGCGCTCCCGGCGCGTGCAAACCACCTTCCAAGTAAGTCAGCCCGATTGCCGCACTCTTGGACCTCTTCGCTTGATTCCTTCAGGAAGGGAGAGACCTTTGGTGCCCAATGCTCGGCGGCGAAAACAGTGCCCTTTGAGAACGTTAGCAGGCCATGCAGGCCGCCGAAGGCCAGTGCTTCTTTGGTGAATGGAACAAGAAGGCGCGCTCGAGTGGCAATCTGCGAACGGGCAAGTGGCAAAGTGGTCAGCCATGCAGGCAATGAAGTCGCGACGGTGCGAGGTAGGGCCTCTCGCATCTGACGGTGCAAGATGATCGGCAGGATCAGGAACGCAGTCTCGAATGCCATTCCGGATGGAGGACTCGAATCAGCTTGGTGTCCACGCGCTGCCCGCCAAAGAAGTGTTCCGCAGAAGGCGGGATTGAGCAGCGACCGCTCTTCGGAGACACGAGATAGCCAGGCGGTCATGGCTCATCACCTTGCGGGGGAGCAGCGAGAAGATGTCCCAGACGCTCACGGAACTCGGGATGCCACCCAACTCGGGCTTCATTCGCCAGCATGTGAAGAGACCCCCTGGTGACGAATGGAGTTGTGACTGCGGGACGAATGGGGATCACTGCGGCCTCTGCCCAACCAAGCACATTTCGGGCTGTTTGTGCCTTTGCATCTTCGGACACGTCGGCTCCCAATTCGTCCTTCACACGTTCGAAGACCAGCTCCCATTCCTCGATGAGCCTTTTCTCGAACCTCTCAATCTCCCCCACGAAAACTAGCTCGTTGTGTATCCAACGTGACCGCTGTTCGAAAGCCCGGTAGTAGTCACGTATTGCAGCGGCAATTCGCTTCTTGCCAGCGGCAATGAGCTCCATCTGCCGCACGAAGAACGACTCGGCATGGCCCGCCCTGGTGGCGTCGTCGAGGGAGAAGAGTAGGAGGTCTTCGTCGATCGGGAGCGCATCCTGCTTGAATTGCTCTCGAAGGTCGGTCATCTGCGATTCAAGCTCCTCCGAGAGGATCCGATCACCAGCAGAGATGTCGACGAGCTGCTTGAGCGCTCTTCGGAACCACCAACCCTCGAGCCTTTCCAGAAACGCGGTTTGATGGTCCCTCTCGACGGCCCACATCACTTCGGTTCGGAGTTCTTGATCGAGGTCAGCTATATCGGGAGCTCCGTCAATTACGAAGACTGTCTCGATGATCTCACGACGGGTGGTCGGTGGTGCTTCCAAGAACGCTCCGTAACCGGATACATTCGTTTGGCTCTGCGAAGATCGCGCTGTCTTCTCCAGTCCCTTGAGGGCGGCGTCGACGTCTCGGGGCGAACGGCGCAGGTGTTTCGCGACCGAACGGTCCCCTGCCGTTGCGGTGGTGATGAGGTTCAAGACGGTGCCGGGCAGAATGCTTTTTGACGCATGACCCTCGAACCACACCCGCAGGGTCTTCCATAGGTCCGGGCTCGCGTCCGTCAGGTCGGCCGGGCGGTTTCGGTGATGCTTCGTCTGGAGTAGCTCCGAGGGTGTGCCCTTGCCCTCGAAGGTCACGTCGTCGAGCGTCTCGAGGGACACACAGAACTCCTCGCTGCTCTTGAAGTGTCGAAGCGCCCAGAGAAGAGACAGGCGCACCTGGTACAGGTAGCCGAGCGAGGCGTCTGCCGCGGATAATGAGGTAGGGCCGGGGCCGTTCACGGTGCGGTGCGGATTTTACACGCAACAGGCTGCATAGCGGTCCCAGAAGTGGGGACGATCGCGTAAGCGCGGCTCCCCGGGGGCCTCGATTGCCTGGATTTCCTGGCTGACGTTGAGCGCCGCGATCGCGCTCGACGCGATTGCTTCTCCGAAGATTCGGAAGTTGCTCGCCCGGACTTACGGATTGACCCACGCGAATGTCTATCCGGACTTCCCCGGCTTCGCTTCGGCCGGTGCGTCCTGGCCAAAATCGGACCCGCGACGTCGGCCGCTGCCGTGAGCCCAACATTGCGAAAGTGTATCTCGGCCTCTCCTTAGCATTTTGCCGCGCCACTACTTGCCGTCGCGCTCGAGTCCCTCCTCGACGTATTTCTGCAAGAGCGCCGTGATCTTGAGCCGCTTGTCGACGGCCGTGTGCCGCAGCTTGTTCGCGAGAGACGGCGGCAGGTAGAGCGAGAGTTTTTCGCGTGTTTCGTTGGTCTTCGCCTTTTTCGGGGCGGGCATGCGGGGATGATAGCGCGAACGGCCGTTGCGGCCAAGGCGTCGCGACCCTGATGGCTTTTGACTCTTTGGAGTTAACAGTCTAAATATCTTTGACTCCATGGAGTCAAATCTATATCATCAGAACCGGGTGTCACAATGCAAAGTTCACTTCGAAGCACCGAGTTCCTTCCCGAACGCCTCTTTGCTCCCGGCTTGGCGAATCCGTTCACCTGCTGGGCCGGCGCCGATCTCGCCGTCCTGCTGACCATCGGCGATCGAAGCCGCCGCGCGCTGGTCGCGATCGCCTACTCGGGGGACGGATCGTGACCATCGACGGTGGAAACCTGATCAAGGTGCTGATGATGTTCGCGGCCTGGCGCCGTTGCAGGTCTTGCGGCGCGCGAGTGCTCCACGTGAACGAGGACGTACGTACGGACGGTGACTTCACCTGCGGTTCATGCGAGGAGCGCCAAGACCTCATCCGCGTGCTGCTGTTCTTGCGGCCGGCGAACGACAACGCCCGCTGGATCTCGATTTCGAACGTTTGCGAAACGCGCGGGCCGCACGCTAGACGAACGAAGGGAGGGGCGACGATGGAATCCGATGAGTGGGACGACGATTTGGCCAGGACAGTGGCGAAGATCGCCGAGGTGGTGGGTGGGAGCCCCTACGAGAAGGTAACCGAATGGGTGTACTTCGACGGGTTGCCGGGGTTTGGCGACGACCCATGCAGCATGGCCCGCTGCCTAGGCGAAAGCCGGGTGGACCTCGAGATTCGTGTCACCACGTCCGAGGCCTGCGTCCTGCTCGCCCGCCTGCGCGAGCTCCGAGGTGTGAAGTGAGTGCTGCACGTCACCCGCTGGTGTGGCTGGTGAAAGGCTCGGGCAGGCCCGAGATCATCAAGGCCGGCGTCCGGGTCGGGGTCGGCTGGATCGCAGCTCGGGCGAGCTCTCCAAGTCCCCTCGGCAAGCCGAGGCGGCGGCACCCCGCCACGACCAAGAACTCGGAGATTCTGGCCAAGGCCGTCGGCGGCGTCGCCCTGGCGCTCGGTCCGCGCGGACACGTCTCGCTGTGCGATTCAAAGAAGCTGAGCAAGCTCGAGGGCTCGGTCGAGGTCTCGGGAAACGCAGTCGAGATGCTTCTACTAGGTCTCACCGTCGGCGAAGCCGAGGCGATCCTCGGGGCGCTGGTGGCGTTCAGGAAGGGCAGGAAGAAGTCATGAGGCGCAGGGGGCTGATCTATTCTTCGACCGTCGGCGAGGCCAAGCAGCCTTCGGTCGTTCCTTCGTCCACGCGGGCGTTTCTCGAGGCTGGCAAGCTCCCCTATTTCGGGCTCCCGCCCGACCGCCGAACGATGACCCCCGCCCACCAGCTCGAGCTGATCAATCGCTATCCTGGGCTCTACCGGCACGCCGGCAATCAACCAACCAACCAGGCCGAGCCCTTCGCCCGCGAGGGGTTCAGCTGCGGTGATGGATGGTTCGAGATCATCGATCGTCTCTCTGCGAAGCTGGTGGAGGATCCATACCTAGTCGTCGGGCAGCTCAAGGAGAAGATGGGCCGCCTCCGGGTCTATCTCCACTCGGCCGAGGGAACGCCCCCGCCCGACCCTGCCCTCGACGCCAGGCTCGACGTCGCCATGGAGGCCGCCGAGGAGGAGAGCAAGCGGACGTGCGAGCTGTGCGGTCAGCCGGGGGTGTCCCTCAACCCGCAAAACTGGGTGGGCGTTCGGTGCCCCTTCTGCGCGGCCCTCGACGACCTCGAGGCGACGGCACCCGAGAGGGCTGAGGCGACCTGCGGGCACCTGGTCGAGATCCGGACCTCGGTCAGGAATGGAATGGCCAAGCTGGGCCGCCGGGCCAGGGCGATCGTCTTCGGGGCCTACGAGTTGGTAGACCGAGACCTCGAGCTGATGCTCGTGTTCGACCACCACGAGCCCGGTCTGCTGAAGGAGTACTCAGCGATCCGCGGCGCCATCGACCTGGAGCGCGGCCTGGAGATGTACGTCGTGACCGCGGACGAATTCGAGGAGAGAAAGGACATCTCGGGCACGCCCCACCACGAGGCCCACTCGCGCGGCATTCTTCTCTTCGACGATCTCGGGGATGACCTTGGCGACTGAAGACGACGAGGACGACGAGGACGCCGAAGACGCCGAGGACGTGCGGCTCGCCGACGAGGCCTACGCTGAGGTTCTCGCCGGCGTACGCGTCTACACGCACGAGGAGGTGGTGGCGATGCTCGGCCTCGACGAGGAAAAGCCTGTACCAGAAGGCGGCAGCGCGCGGGTCGGGATCGTCTCGGACGTGCACGGGGACGCCCCTGCCCTCGACCAGGCGCTCGCGCGACTGCGAGCGATGGGCATTAGCTTGATCTTGTGTGCCGGCGACCTGCTCGATGTGGAGCCCTTTGGCGAAGAAGTCTGCCAGCGGCTCAAGGGAGAGGGCATCGTCACGATCCGCGGGAATCACGAGCGGTGGGCGCTCGAGCGCAGGCGCCGGCGTCCCGACCCACGCCTGACGTCCCAGGGGTGCGACCTGGCCGAACCCGCCGACCTGTTCGGCGGCGGCGCCGAGCTGTCGCGCCCTGCCCTGGCCTGGCTCCGCACCCTGCCCGACCACTGGACGGCCGAGCTGGCTGGCGTCCAGGTGGCCATGTGGCACGCGCGGCCCGGCTCAGACATGCGCGGCATCGAGGCCGACAAGACAGGCCCGGAGCTGCGCCGCCAGCTGCTCGACCGGGCCGGCGCCGACGTGCTCATAGTTGGGCACACGCACGAGGCGTTTCGTCTGGCCACCTCGGATGGCAGACTCATCGTCAATCCGGGCGCCTGCTGCTCGAAGCTCCCTGCCAGGACGGACGAGTCATCCGCTGGTGGTCCTCACCGCGCAGGCACGTTCGCGGTGCTTGAGTTGCCGAAGAAAATCTTCCGAGTCTTTCGCGCAGCTGACGGCGAGCGGATCCGAGTGCTCGGCACGACTGTTCCTGCGAAGCGTGGCTAAGTATGGCTAAGCAGGCGTCGTCGAGGTAGCCGTCGTCGATATGCGGATTCGTTCGATGTGTGCGGCGACCGAGCGCAGCGTGCTCAGGAACGGCGCCACGTCATCCGATCGCATCTTGTCCGGCGTTCTGATGAGTCCTTGAGATTTCTTTGTCGTGGAAGCGAGTGTCGACACAGCCCGCGTATTTTGAGGGTCGGTTGCCTTTTTCCCCAAGCCCGAGACGACGGGCTCACTCTTCGTCGAGGGCTGCTTGGAGAAGTCGCAAGCATTTTTCCACGGCTCGGCGCAGCGCGAGACAGTCTCGACTGCTCTGCCGGCTCTTGGAAACCGCCCTCGGCTCTCGGTCTTCTGAGGCCGCAAGCAGTCTTGCTGGCGGAACGGCCAGCGCTTCGGCCAGTCGCTCGATCGTGACGAAACGCGGCTCACGGGTGCTGCGCTCAATGCGCGACACCTCGTCCGATGTCATCTCGGCCGCCTCGGCCAACTGGGCCTGCGTCCACCCTCGCTGCGTACGCAGAGCTTTCACCTGTGCGGCGATCGCATGGGCCAGCGACGATGGAGAGGGGACGGCTTTGGTCACGAGACCAAGAAGACAGGCTCCGCCGGTCGAAGCAAAGGCGCTTGCGAGTCTAGACCTAATAGGTCTATTGTGCGGACGAGGCTCAGCTTCACGAGCCTTCGTCTTTCGCGAGGCACGACTTGGTCGGTTGACTCGCTGTCAAGGAGGCCGCCGTGTACAGGCTATTGGTCATGCTAGCGAAGTTCTCTCTCCCGGCCGCTCTCGCGCTGCCTGCGGTACTGGTCTTCACTCCTGGCGTGGCACACGGCCAATCGGCCGGTGATGATGCCGCTGCGGCGAAGACCCACTATGCAATGGGTGTTCGGCACTTTGATCTGTCCGAATTCGACGAGGCCCTTGTCGAATTCAAGGAGGCCTATCGGGCCAAGCCAGATCCTGCCTTCCTATACGACATAGGCCAGTGCCATCGAAGGCTAGGCCACACGGACGACGCCATTACGTCCTACCAGAGCTACCTGCGCAGGGCGCCGGATGCGAAAAACAAGGAGGAGGTAGAGCGGCGGATCGGAGAACTTGTATCCCTCCGCGATGCCGAGGCCGCGTCGAATATGAATTCGATCGGGGGAAAGGAGCCGCCGTTGCCAGCATCCGCTGCAGCGCAGGCGCAGGCGGCCGCCCATGCCGCCAAGATTCCATCCAATGCCGCATCCCTCGACTTCGGCGTGCGGGATGAGCCCGTACGCCAGTCGAGTGACGCCTTCTACAAGCGGTGGTGGTTCTGGACCGCCGTCGGTGCGGTCGCCGTAGGCACCGCCACAGTGGCGATCATCATGGCCGAACGCGATCCCACGAAGGTTCCGAGCACGACCCTCGGATCGCAGAGGGCCTTGCCATGAAGGTTCGCCTCTTACTCGTCCTCGGGCTCTTTTCCGCGTGCAAGGAGGCCGATTCCGTCGTCTTGGTGAACGTATCCATCAACCCGGACGTGTCGCCCGTCTATTCACTTCGTGTGGCAATGTCCACGGCACGGGCCCACGACACCAAGATCTATCCGGCCACGCCATCCGTGACAGCGATACTGTCTTCATCGTCATCTTCATCCTTCGCAATTGTCCTGCCACGATCGCGTACCGGCTTTCTGGACCTTGCACTCGATGGTCTAGATACCGCCGGGAAGAGTGTGGCTCACGGCACCGCCCAGACCACGATCGTGGTGGGAGGCACGGCGACGGTCCCCTCGGTCGCTCTTGCCGCTGGAGCGTCCCTGTGTGGGGACGGTGTCATCAATTCCGGCGAGACCTGCGACGACGGCAACCAGTTCTCCTTCGACGGTTGCGACTTCCGATGCCAGATCGAAGGAGCACTAGGTGATGCGAGCGTTCCCGACGCTGATGCTTTCGATGGCGGGGATTCCAATTCTCGGCAGGACTCGATGGTCGATCTCGTAGCGCCGGACACATCCTCAATCACCGATACCGGCGCAGACATCAGCAAATCGGGGACCGGAGGAGCCAAAGGCGCAGGAGGCGCGATGGGCGCAGGTGGGACCTCGGCAGGGGCGGGTGGCGCCACCTCGGGTGTCGACGGTGGCACAAGCACCGGTGGCTCAACGGGCTCAGGCGGAATGACGGGCGCGGGAGGTGGAGCCGGTGACGGAGGAAGAACGGGTGCAGGAGGTGGAACCGGCACTCTTGTACCCTTGGGTGGCTCGTGCTCTCTCAGCAGCCAGTGCGCCAATGGCTACTGCGCGAACAATACCTGCATGGCAAAGTTGGGCAACGGAACTTCGTGTGGAGGGGCCGATCAATGTGGATCTGGCTTCTGTACGGACGGAGTCTGTTGCGCCGTGAGCAAGTGCGTGGACACTTGTGTTCCCAGCGGAACAACCACGTGCGCACCCTACTCGGGCTTTACTTGTGCTCCTTACGGCACATGCAGAGGGTATTGATCAGTTTGGGACAAGGGCGCCGGATCCAAGCAGTTCGGGAATGGCGGGGGGCTCGTTCACGACTGAGGCGAGAGTGCCCGTACGGAGTGAGCTCGCTCGCGCCACCACTTCTTCGTCCACACCCATTCAATACACCTGACTACGAAAGGAAGGATGCGATGTCCACCGCCAGCAAATGGATTGCCCTCTTCGTCGTTGGCCACCTCGCGGCCTGCTCCTCGACGTTCAACGAGATCTCGCCGACTCCGTCCAACGGGCAGCCCACCGGGAAAGCAGGACCCTTTCTGAACTCGCCGTTCTTCCTTGCCATCGAAACCGGAGTTCTGGTCGGTGGCATCACCCAGCTCTACAACTGGGCCAAGGCGGGCAGTGATCGGAAGTTGGCCGAGGACAACGCTCGCAGGGACAAGCAAATCGCACTACTGTCGTCGGTCGCAACGGATATCCCAACGTACATTTCCACGATGGGATCCATGCGACAGCTCAGAACCTGGCTCGAAAACCACAAGGATCCCGGTGAGCGAGATGACCTCGGTCGCCCTCACGACGATGTCCTGAAGGAGTATACGGAGTTCTTCAAGTTGTATCTCGACACTAGGTCTTCAACCTCGATCCTGGCGGAAGTTGGCTCCTACTACGAAGACAAGCGCGTGTGCGAACTAGTGAATCAAGAGCAGCACGTCATCGCCCAAATACACGATGCAAAAGACAAAGAAGAACGAAAGAAGGCTTTGGAGGCTGAAGAGCGAGCCTTCGATGCTCTGCTGGGCGCTATGGCCGAGGAGATCAGAAAGCCACCCCGAAGAGGAACTTCTTCTGGCGAGCGTGTGAATTGGTGCCTACGCCCAACTGGCGAGACTTCCGCGAAGAATTGACCTGAAATGGCGGAACCGATCGCGGACTCTGACGGGACCATTGGCCCGGAAATTGGCGGAAAGACCTGGGCATGGAATGAAGTGGACCCCAAGATTCGGACCAGGGGCTAAGGTGGGGTTGGCTCCAACCGCACTTCCTCGACAGGCGCCTTCGCTGAGCTGCCCTCGCGCCAACGCTCCTCGACGGTCCGGGTTGCCGCTGTAACCTCGTGGGGAGCGAGCGGGCGCTTTTCCCCAGTGTCGGGATCGACGATTTCCCCGAGGTCGCTTGCTTCGGAAAGCCCGTCCGCATAGCCGCGCCGGTACTCGCTACCTGCTTTGTCGACGAGTGCTGTCACCAGAGCGACGACATTCGTCTCGTCCTTGGGAACCGTGCCCAACAATCTACCAATCGCCTGGAGCGTGGCGCTTTCGAGGGTAAGGGATCCCGTCATCGAGTCGTACTCGGCTCGCAAGCGACGAACGGCAGGAGGCTCCAGCTTGAGGCCGATCACGACGTCAACAAGCGCCTTCTCGTCCTTGAACTGCTGAAAGGCGCCTGCGCAAATAGCGCCGTTGGGCTCGACCGTCGGGTCGTCCGCGACGAGCCCTCGCAGGACCGAGGCCACCTCCTCGGGCGGGTAACGCCAGGACCCGTCCGCTGCTTTCACGGGATGGAATGTCATGTTGTCTCGCGTTTTGAGTTCGGCCTCGGCGATGCCGAGGAGTGCGGCAACTTGCCGCCTGGTGAGATAGGTCGAGTTGCTTCCCATTGGAATCTCCATAGGTGACTGTTCCCGAGGCGCCGGCAGAAGCCGTAACCTCCTGATTTTCAACGACCCACCGTTAGCGTTGCAGCCGACCCGCTGGCCAAAGGATGGGCAATCCCATGGAAGATCCCGTGGATCGTGCCGCTGTCAGTACACAGCTGAACACCCGCGTGTACTAGCTCGCCTTCATGGCGCTTCAAGCTTCCGATGAAGGAGAAACACCATGATCGGAGAAGGCATCAACAAACAACGAATCACGAACTGGGGAAGCGCCATGCTTTTCGGGGCGAACTCGCCGACCGGAAGCCTGCGTCTCAAGCTGCTTCACGGGCCCATCGACGATGGTCAGCGATTGCTACGCACATGGGAGCTTGAGGCGCTGCCCAGCAGGGATGAATTCCGGGAACTCGTCGACGATATTGATAGGGAAGCCAGCGAAGATGCTACTCACTTGAGCTGGGGTGTTCAGCGCTACTTTCTCATCGCCGAGACCAAGGATGGCAGAATGCTCGGCAGCCTGACTGTGCGGTACTCTGCCAATGGCCAGGTCGGTGAGATGCTCAGGTTCGCGGATTCCGAGCCCGCCACGCCTCACGGCCAGGTTGCCCAAGCGATGCGGAACACTGAGGCCGCATATAGAACTCTGGCGGGTGGATTCGGGATGATCCTCGATGCACTCAATCGGCGACTGGGGCAGCAGGACCAGACGATTGAGAGGATGCTAGCGGGTCAGACGAAGCTGTTCGAGATGATGGGCGAAGCGGCGGACAAACGCTTCGAGCGCGAGGTTTGGGCAGATACGAAACGGCAGGAGTCCGAGGCCAAGCTGTACAAGGAGGTCAACGAGCTGGATCGCAAGGACATGATGTGGAAGCTCGGTGTTGAGCGCCTGGCGCCGCTCCTGCCCGCGATGATTGCGAGCATCACCGGTAGGAACGCTCCACCGACCCCAACTACGCCGCGGGACGAAGTCATGGCCTCATTGTTGGACAGTCTCAGCCAAGATCAGTTCGCGCAACTTGGGTCCATCTTCACTCCCGAACAGATGGCCAACTTTGGCATCTTCGTCGATAGTCTGAAGAAGGCCAAGTGCGGGGAGCCGATCGTGACGCCGCCCGGGACCTCCTCGCCCAACTGCAAGCCCTCCGAGGAGACGGGCATGTTGGCCGTCATGCGCATCAAGAGGGACCTCCTTCCGTGGGCCATTGAGCAGCTGCGTACCGGCACCATGACGAATCCACCCGTCGAACTGGCCGTACCCACCAAGATCTTTCGGCTCTTCGTCGGAGCGCTCCAGAAAGAGCAATACGCCGACTTCGTCACCAAGGACGAGCCATTTACCGCCGAGGAGCGCGTCGCCTTTGGCAGGCTGGCCGAATTCCTCAAGCTTGCACCGGCCGGCGTGCCAGTGCCCGTGGTTCCGCCTAAACGGGCCGCCAATGGCATCGAATCGCTGATGGATGCGTTTGCCCGAGGAATGATTTCATTTCCGAACGGCATTGTTCCAAGCCCGCAAGGTGGCCTGGGCGTGAAGGATCCGAAGATGCCGGAGGGTTAGCGGCCAAGGGGCGGTTAGGCTCTTCACAACGAAGGGCAAAGCCGAGTAGCATATGACAGTGGACTCAGCGGGCGCCAAGAAGAACGGCTGGACAAGGACGTCGCTCGCTGACCGAGTGATGAAGGTGTTTGACTTCGATCTCGACCAGCTCTGGGATCACCTGCAACTGACTGGAGACCTGCCAAGCACCTTGCCGGAGGACTGGGATCCGGTCTGCGGTGCGCAGGGCGCTCTTTCGCACATCAAGGACCACAGCTCGATGCCGCTTACACCGAACGGGCGAAGAGTTCGCAAGCCCTGCAAGATTTGTGGAGTCTCGCGGGTTGTTCTCGGATGTTTGTGGGCGCTCGAAGGGCCAAATCTGCCGCACGCCCTTGTGTTTGGTCGCGAATTGAGTAATTCGATCAGTGAAATTGCAGAAATCCGCAGCCGGCTGAATGCAGCCGGCAGAAGCTACGCGAGTACGCATAAGGAAGCCTTTCAGCGATTTGTGGAGGGCCAACGGCTTGCGCTCTCAAAGAGCTTCCAAAATCAGAGCTTCTGTTCCGATCGACATCGGAAAGAGCAGGAAAAGATCCTGGAGGAGAACCTGGCTCGGCTGGCGAAGTTGCAGGCTGATCCCGAGGTGGTCGGCGTGCGGCCCCTGAAGAAGCTGGCCGAGGTTGACAAGTGTCTGAAGGAAGTCGTACGGGAGATCCGCATCGTCATCGACGATGTGCTTGTCGATCTGCGCGGCGTGATCGACGTTAATGCCTGGACGCCGCAGCGAGGAAGCAAAACGAAGATGGTGATCTTGGTCCAGAGGACCCTTCGGGAAGAGGGGTTCTCGTGGAAGGAGATCGCCGATCTCGTTGAGGAAGATGATTCCCGCAAGGCTCTCGATCGTGTGCGTGCTCGTGTCGAGGGCCGTGGCGGAAAATCGCGAAGGAGGTCGCGTTAGGACGGTTGGAGGGAATCGCGCGGCTGCTCTCTCCAATTCTCAGAGGGCCAAAGCTGGCTAAGAGTCGCGCATACCATGAAGGAAGAAGATCGCGGTACTGGCGATTCCAATCTCAGACCAGCCGACCTGTCGGCGCCCACGGAGCGCATCGACTCGGGGACCCGCGAGTTCGTCTCCGTGGATGAACTTGCCGTCGAGCTCGGGCTAAACCGCAAGACCCTCTATAACGCGATTAACCTGCAGCAGATTCCGGGCATCCGTCGGCTCGGCAACCGCATCCTGGTCCATCGGCCCACCGTGGTAGAGTGGGTTCGCAGTGGCCGAGGTGCCGTCCCGCGCTCGAGGAGCAGATCATGAGCGCAAGGCAGCAACGACGTCGCGACCCGACGACAGGCAAAGAAACAATGTTCTGGATAACGGATTTTACCGTCAAAATTCCGAGCGGCGAGCGGAAGAGATTCCGCGAGGTGCCGAAGATCCAGACCAGGCGGGGCGCGGAAAACTATGAGCGGCAGCGAATCGCAGAGCTGCTTTCTGGACGGTCGAAGGAGGACGAAGAACAGAAGGAACAGACAAGAGCAGAGGCAACAAAGGCAGCATGTCCGTCGGTGGCATCCTTCGCAAAGACGTTCATCGAGACCTACGCCGTGCCCAACAACAAGCCCTCAGAAGTTCAGAGCAAGAGGATGATCCTTGATCTTCACTTGGTTCCTGCTCTGGGGAACTCGCGACTCGACGAGGTTGGTTCTGGGGAGATCGAGCGTTACAAGGCTGAGAAGCTTCGTGACGGGCTATCTCCGAAGACCATAAACAACCATCTCATCGTTCTCCGGCGCATGCTCGCCGTAGCCGAAGAGTGGGGGCTTACGGATCGAACGCCGCGGGTGCGGTGGTTGAAGGTGCCAGACAGCGAGTTCGACTTCTTGATGTTCGAGGAATCGAATCAGCTTTTGGCAACGGCGGAGGGAGAGTGGCGGACGATGATACTCGTCGCCGCCAAGGTTGGTCTTCGCCAAGGAGAGCTCCTTGCTCTTCGCTGGCGGGACGTCAATCTTGGTGCGGGCAAAGTCATCGTGAGGCATTCCGTCTGGGCGGGCATTGTCGGCACGACGAAGGGATGGCGGGCACGCGAGGTCGAGCTCTCGCCGGAGACCGTCGCTGCGCTCAAGGCGCATCGGCACCTTCGGGGCGAGTTCGTCTTCTGCAACGACGACGGCAGCATGCTGACAAAGAACCAGTGCAGGCGACCGCTCTACGATGCCTGCACGAAGGCAGGGCTGCGCAAGATCGGGTGGCACGTGCTACGGCACACGTTCGCAAGCCATCTCGTGATGCGTGGAGCGCCCATCAAGGTGGTTCAGGAACTGCTCGGTCACCGAGACATCACGACCACCATGCGCTACGCACATCTGTCATCGGAAAGTCGACGAGATGCCGTTGCTCTGCTCGACACTGACGCCTCGCGTGAGGCAACCATACGGCAACAAAACCTAGCATCACTTACAACTAGCTGAAATTACAGTGGAGGCGCCGGGTACTGCCCCCGGGTCCGAGAGGTCTCTGCTCCAGCTACTACGTGCGTGTTCGGCGATTCAAGTCTTGCGTTCGGGTTGGCCCGCCGACGGGGCGTCCCGCTCGCCAGCCCTCCCTGTTTCTCGCGGCCGAACCGGAAGACGCTGTCCGGCCGCAAAGCCCACTAAATGGCCACTTCCAAAGGTCGCAGGCAATCCCTAGGGTCGTGGTCTCGTCGGTTTTTTAGGCCGCGAGAGCGAATGAATTGTCATTCGCGTTTCTTTTTTGCCCGTTTTTACGAGGCCTCGGGCGCCTCGGCACGC